>NZ_BAABLV010000042.1:0-40110 GCF_039544535.1 Tessaracoccus lubricantis | reverse complement strand
TTGGCCCCGTGTTCAGGTCGGGCCCCGACAGCCCGGCTGGCAGCTCTCAAGCCGCCTCATGAAAGACGGAGGTTAGCTTGCCAGGATTAGTCTCACGGCACAACTAAATGCCATCAAAGTCAATGCTGACTGGGAGGAACCACACATGAAGAAGGCCCTCATCGGAACCGCGATCGCGGCTCTCCTGCTGAGCGCGTGCGGCGGCGGGGCGACTGAGCCCGGCGAGACCACAGCGCCCAGCGACGCGGCAAGCTCAGCTGCCGGCGGCGAACCCGTCACCCTGAGCTTCTGGCACAACTCCACCACAGGCCCCGGTAAGGCCTACTGGGAGGACACAACTGCGGCATTCACCGCGGAGAACCCCAACGTCACCTTCGAGATCCAGGTGATCCAGAACGAAGACATGGACGGACGCCTGCAGACGGCGCTCAACTCCGGCGACGCGCCCGACATCTTCATGGCGCGTGGCGGCGGCAAGCTGGCCGACATGGTCGAGGCCCAGCAGATCATGGACATCACCGACGCCATCTCCGACGAGACCAAGGAGGCTTACGGCGACGCGATCGTCAACACCTTCAACGTGGACGGCAAGATCTACGGCCTCCCCACCTCGCTCCTGCCCGGCGGCATCTACTACTCGAAGGACCTCTTCGAGGCGGCCGGCATCGAGGGCACGCCCGAGAACATGGACGAGCTGAACGACGCCGTCGCCAAGCTCAAGGAATCGGGCGTCGAGCCCATCGCGCTGGGCGGCAAGGACGCCTGGCCGGCAGCCCACTGGTACTACTTCTTCGTGCTGCGCCAGTGCAGCGAGGACACCATCAACAAGGCCGCAGACCTCGACTTCTCCGACCAGTGCTGGCTCGAAGCGGGCAAGCAGCTGAAGGAGTTCGCCGACACCGAGCCGTTCAACCAGGGCTTCCTCACCACCTCCGCCCAGCAGGGCGCGGGTAGCTCCGCCGGCCTCGTCGCCAACCACCTGGCCGGTATGGAACTGATGGGCGCCTGGAACCCCGGCGTCATCGCCTCCCTCACCCCCGACGAGAAGCCGCTGCCTGACCTCGGCTGGTTCCCCTTCCCGGCCGTCGAGGGCGGCGAAGGTGACCCGACGGCGATGATGGGCGGCGCCGACGGCTACGCCTGCTACATCGATTCCCCGGCCGAGTGCGCCGACTTCCTGAACTTCTACGCCAGCAAGGCGAACCAGGAGGCGTACGCCACGGCGTTCAACACCCTCCCTGCCAACGGCGACGCGGCAGACGCGGTGGAGGACCCCGCGCTGAAGGACATCCTCGGCGCCTACTCCAACGCGGCCTACATGACGGTCTGGCTCGACACCCTGCTGGGCCAGAACGTGGGCAACGCGCTCAACGCCGGCGTCGTCAACATGCTCGCCGGCCAGGGCACGCCTGAGGACATCGTGTCCGCAGTCGAGTCCGCCGCCGCCAAGGGCTGACACGGAGGCCGGTCGTGACTGAAACCACCACCACTGCTCGGGTCGGCGCCTCCACGGCGCCGGCCCGGGCCGGCCGGCCGCGCCGAGCACGGGCTGACTGGCTCAAGCGCGCGGAGATCATGCTCCTCGCGGGCCCTGCGATCGTGATGTTCGTAGGCTTCGTCATCTTCCCCGTGGTCATGGCGGCCTACTACGGCTTCTTCCGCTGGCGCGGCTTCGGCCCGCCCACCGAGTTCATCGGGCTGCAGAATTACGTCACCATCTTCACCGACGGTCTCTTCCTCTCCGCGGTGCAGCACAACGGGTTCATCGTCATCGCGTCCCTCATCATGCAGGGACCCATCGCGATCGGATTCGCCCTCCTACTCAACCAACAGGTACGGGGCCGCTCCCTCATCCGGGTGCTGATCTTCGTCCCCTACGTCATCGCCGAAGTCATCGTCGGCACCGGGTGGTCCCTGATGCTGCAGAGCACAGGTGCCATCAACGACTTCCTCGGCAAGATCGGCCTGGACGCTCTCCAGCAGGACTGGATCGCGAACCCGAAGATCGCCATCTGGACCCTGATGGTCATCATCTCCTGGAAGTACATCGGCTTCGCGGTGATCCTCATGCTCGCGGGTATGCAGGGCATCCCCGATGAGCTGTACGAGGCCGCCGCCGTCGACGGTGCGTCCTACTGGCAGATCCAGCGCGCCATCACCCTGCCGCTGCTCGGCCCCACCATCCGCATCTGGGCGTTCCTGTCGATCATCGGCTCGCTGCAGCTGTTCGACCTCGTCTACATCATCTGGGGTCAGTACGTGGCAGACACCGCGGGCACCTCGACGATGGCCACCTACATGGTCCGCGAGGGCCGCCTCGCCGGTAACTACGGCTACGGCAACGCCGTCGCCGTCGTCATCTTCCTGATCTCGCTGGTCATCGCTCTGACCTATCAGCGCTTCGTGCTGCGCCGCGACACCGAGGGCGCCCTCACGGAGAAGCCCGGAAAGGACAAGAACTGATGTCCCAGGCCGCCCTCACCCAACGTAGCCGGGCCGCTCGCCGCCCCTATGGTGGCAAGAAGCAGAGCAAGTCCAGCGTCCCCTGGGGTAGCCCCAGCCTCTACCTGCTCGCCACGGTGTTGATCGCGCTGTGCATCGGGCCGGTGCTGTACATCATCCTCGGCGGCTTCCGCAGCAACGCGCAGATCACGACGAATCCGTCCGGCCTGCCGAGTCCCTGGGTCCTCGAGAACTACACCGACGTGCTGACCTCCAGCACCTTCTGGATCCAGTTCGGCAACTCGACGATCTCCGCCACCCTGACGACGGTGGGCTGCGTCGCGCTGGCACTGGCGGCCAGCTACGTCATCGCCCGCTACGACTTCCGCGGGCGCAACGCGCTGTTCTCGCTGTTCGCGGCCGGCCTGATGTTCCCGCTCACCGTGGCCATCACGCCGCTGTACATCCTGATCCGCACCCTGGGGCTGACCGACAGCCTGGCCGGCATCATCCTGCCGCAGATCGCCTTCGCGCTGCCCGTGACGGTCATCATCCTGGTGCCGTTCCTGCGGGCCATCCCCAAGGAGATCGAGGAGGCCGCCGCCATCGACGGCTCCGGCCGCGTCGGGTTCTTCCTGCGCATGGTGCTCCCGCTGTCGCTGCCGGGCGTCATCACCACCGGCATCCTCGCGTTCATCGGCGCCTGGAACAACTACATGCTGCCGCTGTTCATCCTGAGCTCCCCGGAGAAGTACACGCTTCCCCTGGGCGTGCAGGCCTTCGCCTCCCAGCACTCGGTGAACACGGCCGCGGTGCTAGCCTTCACCTCGCTGTCGATGCTGCCCGCGTTGCTGTTCTTCAGCATCTTCGAGCGGCGCATCGTCGGCGGCCTCACCGGCGCCGTCAAGGGCTGACCCCGGCGCCGGTGGATGGGGTTGGAGGAGAACCGATGCGTCGAGTGACGATCACCGATGTCGCCCGCGCCGCGGGCGTGTCGGTGTCGACCATTTCCAAGGTCATGAACGGCCGAGACGGCATCGCCCCCGCCACGCAGCAGCGGGTGCTGCAGATCATCAACGAGCTGGGCTACGTCGGCAACTTCGGCGCCCAGGCGTTGCGCTCACGCCGCACCGGCGTCGTCGGGGTGCTGGTGAGCCAGTTCGAGCCCTACTCCGCCGAGATCCTCAAGGGCGTCGGCAGCGCGGCAGAGGGCACCGACCGCGAGATCATGGCCTGGGCCGGCGCCTCCCACAACCCGCACGCACCCACCGGGTGGGAGACGAAGCTGCTCGGCCGCCTGGCCGGCAGCCTGGTGGACGGGGCGATCATCGTCACCCCCAGCGTCGAGCCCACGTCGGGCACCTTCCCGGTGGTGGCGGTGGACCCGCAGGAGGCCCACCCCTCCATCCCCACCGTCTCCGTCGACGACGAGGGCGGCATGCGGGCCGCCGTCGCCCACCTCGTCGAGCTGGGCCACGCCCGCATCGGCTACCTGGGCGGCCGCGACGACCTGGCCTCCGCCGGTGCCCGCGAGCGCGGCTTCCGAGCGGCGATGGCCGACGCCGGGCTGCCCGTCGACGAGTCACTGGTGCAGGAGGGCGACTACACCATGGTCGGCGCCGCCGCACCCGCTGCGGCCCTACTGGACCACCCGCAGCGGCCGACGGCGATCGTGGCCGCCAACGACGTCTCGGCCATCCAGGTCATGACCTCCGCGCGCGAGCGCGGGCTGACGCTGCCGGGCGACCTGTCCGTCGTCGGCTTCGACGACGTGCCCGAGGCCGCGCGCCACCTGCCCGGGCTGACCACGGTCGCCCAGCCGCTGCACGCCATCGGCTCGCTGGCGCTCACCATGCTGCTCGACCTGCTGGCCGGGCGCGAGCTCGAGCAGTTGCACCGCAAGCTCCCCACCCGGCTCGTGGTGCGGGGCTCGACCGCCCGGGCGTAGCCCGGGGCGGGCCGGCCCGGCGCGGCCAGCGGGCCCTCAGTCGAGGCTCAGGATGAGGTCGGCGGTGGGGGCGGTCAGGCTGAAGCTGGCGGAGGCGCCTCCCGCGGTGAGCCGGTGGGTGCCGCGCCAGCCCTCCACCTCGACCCGGCCGGCCGCGTCGGTGCGCAGGGTGGTGGGCGCGGTCCACCACTCCCCCTTCACGAGGCGGCGCAGCGCGTCGTAGGCGGGCTTGGGGGTGCCGTCGGCCCTGATGAGCCCGGCGGGTGCGCCCAGCCAGGCGCCGACGTCGGAGATCCCCCAGTACGTCGCCGACGCGACGCTCGGGTGCTGCCACAGCAACCGGAGGTGCGCCTCGAGTTCCTCGGCCTGCCTGGCCTCGCCGTCGGGCGTGGAGGGCCAGGTGTCGACGACGTGGTCGTTGAGGTCCACGACGTGCGCCGGCATGAGGTCGCCGGACACGAGCGTCATCTCGGTGAAGTGCAGCGGCAGGCCGTAGCGGGAGAACTTGTCCAGGACGCGCAGGGTCTTCTCCTCGCCCCACCAGCCTTGGTGCATGTGGCTCTGCAGGCCGATGGCGTCCACCTGGATGCCGGCCTCGAGCACGGCCTCGATGAGGGTGTCGTAGGCGCTGGACATGTCGAAGTCGTTGAGGAGCAGCGTGGCCGACGGGTTGCTGGCGCGGGCCTCCTCGAACGCCAGGCGGATGGTGCCGACACGGCCGAGCCTGCGCGCCAGCCGCGTGATGCCGTTGGCCTCCGCCGTGAACACCGGCATGATCACCACCTCGTTGATGGCGTCCCACATGCCGATGAGCCCGCGGAAGTCGCCGACGTCGCGGCGGATGCGCTCGCGCTGGAGGCGTTCGATCTCGTCGGTGGCGAGGTCGAGGAGCCAGGGCGCGGTGAGCGTGTGCCAGACCAGCGGGTGGCCCTTGAGGGTCACTCCCCTGCTGCGGAACCACTCGGCGGTGCGGCGCAGTTGCTCGGTGCGGGGCCGGCCGCGTTCGGGCTCGAACTGCGCCCAGTAGAAAGGCAGCGTGCTCCAGTTGAAGACGTCGAGCCACTGCTCGGCGAGGGCCGTGAGGCGGGCCGCCTCGTCGCCGTCGGGGTCGAGTTCGCCGCCGTGGAGTGGCACGAAGTCGAAGCCGATGCAGCCGAAGCCGAAGTCGTGGCCGGTCTGCTCGACGGTGAGGTCTGCGTCGGCGAGGGGTTCGCCGTCGCGGAGGACGGTGAGGCGCGCGGCGCCGCGGCGATGACGGAGGGCGGGGTCTGGCTGGGGTGAGTGCTCTGGGTACATGGCCTTTTGGGTTTCGTCGAAACTAATAGTCTCCAGAGTAGTCGGGATGTGGGCGCGGCGTGCGGAAACGCACAGCGGCGGCCCCGCGAAGGGCCGCCGCTGCCGGGTCAGGTGGTCAGCTGAACTGGACGATGTTGTTGAACAGCCACTTGTCCACCACGTGGTACGTGGCGGCGCCGGCCGCAGTTGGCTCCGCCACCTTGGCCATGGCGTAGGAGCGGCAGCCGTTGCGGCCCGAGGCGGCGGTGTCGCATTCCACGCGCCACTGACGTCCGTCTGCGGCCTTCCACTGCCCCGCGTACCCCACCGTGCCGTTGCCGCCCAGCGGGTTGCCCTTCCAGAGGGAACGCGGCGACGGCTTGTAGGTGAGGTTGTTGAACGCCCACCCGTCGACGCGCTTGAACGTGCCGTTCTGGTAGAGGATCTGGGTGGCCTGGATCTCGGTGCGGCACCGGTCCGTGGCCGAGTAGGGCTCGCAGCTGGTGCGCCACTTGCGCCCGTTGAGGTCCCAGGTGCCGGGTGTCACGTAGACGTTGAACAGCTTGCTGTCCATGCTGAGCTTCCACTCGAGGTCGAGCTCGGGCATGGTCTCGGGCGTCAGGCCGGTCTGGCCGTGGGTCACGTTGACCACTCGCATCTGGTACGTGCCGGAGGCGAGGCCGATGGGCAGTTGGCCGGGGATGACCGTCCAGCCCGGGCCGATGCCGCGCACCGGTCCGTTCCTGTCTGCGGAGACCCAGCGGGTGCCCACCTTGACCTGCACGCTGTAGTGCGCGGAGGCCGAGGCGTTGTAGATCTCGCGGTCGAAGACGCCGTGCTTGTCGGGCTGCTCGGAGAAGCCGAGGTCGCGCGGCCGCTTGGTGACCACCAGGGTCGACGACGGGTCGTACGTCAGCGAGGTGGCGCTGGGGATGGTGACCCAGTTGTAGTACTGCCAGTCGTCGGTCTGGACGCGCAGCCCGGCCCGCGACGTGAGCGGGCTGGTGAGCGGGCGCGTCTTGAGGGTGACGCGGGCGACGCCCTTGGTGTCGCCCGCCCGGGCCTTGCCCAGCGTGACGGTGACCGGGTCCGACGCCCTCACCTGGTGGCAGCGCTGGCCCTTGACGCACTCGACGTAGTACGCGGCCACCGGCACCGTCACGTCCGGCACGCCGGTGATGGTGGCCTCGATGGTGACGCCCTCCTCCGGATCCGGGTGGAGGTACTTCGAGTCGATGTCGATGCTGCATTCGGTCTTGGGGTTCTCCACCCCGCACAGCTTCTTGATCTGCGCCGAGGCGGTGTCGGCCTGCGCCGTCTGCGGCGACACCGCCAGCCCCATGAGCGCGACGGCGGTGGCCATGAGGCCGCCGGCGAGGGTTCTCGTGAAGGTCATGCGTTGCCACTCCATTCGGGTTCGGCTCAGCTGAACTGGACGATGTTGTTGAAGAGCCACTTGTCCACCACATGGTAGGTCGCCGCCCCCGGTGACGTGGCCTCGGCGACCTTCGCCATGGCGTAGGAGCGGCAGCCGCCGCGGCCCGTGCTGGCGGTGTCGCACTCGACGCGCCACTGGCGGCCGTCCGCCGCCGTCCACTGGCCCGCGTGGCCCACGACGCCGTTGCCGCCGAGGGGGTTGCCCTTCCACAGCGAACGCGGCGACGGCTTGTACGTGAGGTTGTTGAACGCCCAGCCGTCGACCCGGCTGAACGTGCCGGCCTTGTAGAGGATCTGCGTGGCCCAGATCTCGGTGCGGCAGCGTTCGGTGGCGGAGTACGCCTCGCAGGAGGTCTTCCACTTGCGGCCGTTGTAGTCCCAGAGGCCGGGGGTGGTGTAGACGTTGAAGCCCGGGTCCGTGGGCTTCGGCGGGGTGGCGTTGAGCGTCCACGTGAAGTAGGCGCCCTCGACGTCGGGCGTCAGGTCCGTGATGTTCCTGGTGATGTTGACGATGCGGGTGCGGTACTTGCCGGTGGGCAGGTCAGCGGGCACTTTGGCCTGGATGGAGGCGGTGCCGAGGTCGCCGACGGTGGCCGGGCCCTGGTTGTCGATGGTGACCCAGCGGCCGCTGCGCAGCAGCTGCACGGAGTAGCGGTGGCCGGGGATGGCGGTGTCGAGTCGGCGGTGGAACGTGTCGGTGAAGTACTCCTCGACGAAGCCCAGGTCTCGGCCGCGGGACGACAGCACCTGGGTGATGTGCACCTTGCCGGGCTCGGCGGCACTGGTGTCGGCGGGCACCAGGCTGAGCTGCGGCGTCCAGTCCGCCGTCTGCACGATGACCTCGGCGCCATTGAACGGGGCGGGGATCTGGCCGACGGTGGCTTCGACGCGGACGTACCCGTAGCCGTCGGAGGTGGCCCCCGTCGGGGTGGCGGCGACGCTGTTGGAGATGGCGACGGCGGCGAGCTTGCCGTTGTCCTGCCGCACGGCGTACGCGCGCACCTGCACGGTCTTGTTCTTCTGGCCGGTCACGTTGATGCGGATGGGTGCGCCCTCGCGCCAGGCGTTGGTGCCGACGGTGATCGGCGTCGACAGGCCACAGCGGGTGGCGAAGCACAGCACCTCGCTCAGCGGGCTGAGCGAGGTGGGCGTCGTCTCGGTGGCGACCGACCGCTTCGTCAGCTGCACGGGGGCAATTCCGATGGGCTGCGACGTGCCGTCGGCGTGCGCCTGCGGCGCCACGGCCGCACCCCCCAGGGCAAGCACCGCGGCAGCTGCGGCACCAAGGAACTTCTTGAGCATGGATCATCCCTTCATGAAACGTCGGATCCGCCTGCATTGTGTCGGGCGAGGGGGTCATGCGGTCGCGCCACGGGAGTGTTGTCCACAGCCCCTCGGATGTCAGGACGGGGTCGTAAGCTCATCGTCATGACGAACCAGATTGCGGAGCAGCACTCCGCCCTCGCCGGCAAGCTCGGCGCCATCGCGGCCAATGTCACCGACTGGGACGGGCCCACCCCCGTGGCCGAGTGGCGCGCGCGGGACGTGCTGATCCACTTGATGACGTGGCTGCCCGGTCTGCTGAACAAGGTCGGCGTCGAGTTGACCACCGTCGAAGTGGAGGGCGATGACGTGCTTGCCGCGTGGTGGAAGCACACCGACAACGTGCAGCGGCTCGTCGAGGACGACGACCAGCTAGCGCGCACCGTCGACGTCGGGCAGGGTGACCAGACGCTCGCCCAAGTGTTGGAGCAGCTGTACCTGTCTGACCTGTTCATGCACCGCTGGGACCTGGCGAAGGCTTCCGGTCAGGACCCGGAGTGGGAGCCCGAGGTGGTCGCCGGGATGGTCGAGGGCATGACGCCGATCGCGCACGTGCTGGGCGAGTCGGGCGAGTTCGGCAACCCCGTGGTGCTGGACGAGTCGCACCCGGCCGAGGATCGCCTGGTGGCGTTGATCGGGCGCGACCCGGAGTGGGCGCCGGTGGTCGCCTGACGGTCGGCGCCTGGCCCGCCCGTCAGGCGGCCTGAGGCCCACTGCGGGATTTGTCGGCATGGACGCCGAAGAATCCCGCACCCAGAATCAGCACCACCCGACGACCGGGCCGCGCAGCCGTCAAACCCGACGACGGGGCCCGGCCGCCGTCGAACCCGCCGACGACAGCCTCAGCCCGCCCGCACACCCGGGCAATCACCCAGCGTCGCGTTTGCTGCCCTCGCCCACCTCGGCCCCAGGCCACCTGGACATCCAGCGCCCGACCCCGGGCCGCGGAAACCTCCAGACGCGAGCGACCACCGTCGGATGGCGTGGACAAGGCACCCCTTTGGGGACTTCCAACCCGCTCTCTGTGTGACAGGGTGGAATGACGGCTGGTCGACGGCCAGCCCAACCCCAACGGGAGGTAGACATGACCACCGCACGAGACCTCATGAGTTCCCCCGCCGAGTGCCTCGCACCCGACGACACGCTCGCAGACGCCGCCAAGGAACTGGCCCGTCACGACGTCGGCTCGATGCCGGTGCTCGACAACGGCCGCCTCGTGGGCGTGCTGACCGACCGCGACATCGTCGTGAGTGCGATCGCCCGCGGCATGGACCCGTCGTCGACCCGGGTAAGCGAGATCGCCACCGCCGACGTGGTGAGCGTGAACGTCGACGACGATGCGTCGGTCGTCGCCCAAGTCCTGGCCGACCACCAGATCCGCCGCGTCCCAGTGCTGGACGGCGACGAAGTCGTCGGCATCGTGGCGCAGGCCGATGTCGCGACCCAGCTGGATCGCAGCACCGTCGGCGAGACCGTGGAGAAGATCTCCGAGGAATGATCGATCGCCGCCGCAGTGGTCGCTTCGCCCTCAGTGTCCTCAAGATGGAGCCACCTCCCGCGAATCGACGGGGGGTGGCTCCATCTTGTGGACATCCATGGCGTCGGCCCACGGAAGCCACAGGCTGACGACAGCACGCCGACCTCAAACAGCGCCAGTTTCCAGGAGCTGATCCTCGCCAGGCCTGCTCCAGAGGCGGAACCTCCTTGGACCTGCTCCCCATGCCGACTTGCTGGGCCTGCCACCGATGCTGACCGTCCCGGGGGCCCGCTCCATATGCCCACATCGCCAGGGCGCTTCCTCCACGACAAACGCACTCGTCGACTCGCCCTCGGTGTCCTCACGACGGAACCACCCCCCGCTGTTTGGCGGGAGGTGGCCCCATCTCGTGGACATCCATGGCGTCGCCCCCCCGGAGGCCGCTGTTGATGACAGGGCGGCGGCAGCAGCGCTGGTGCACTCGAAGGACGACGCCGTCCTGCCGTGGGAGCCCAACACCGGGCGGGCGGCCGCCCTGATCGACGACGCCGTCGTCACCCTGTACGACACGGTGACGTGGCAGGGCCACCAGTTCATGGGGCACTGGTCGTGGATCTACGTCGCCCGCAACGACCCGCAGCACAACGGCCAGCACGTCTGGCAGTGGATGGCGCAGCAGCACCGCTGACCCCCGCCACGACGAGGGCCCGGCGGCTGAGCGTCAGCCACCGGGCCCCTCCGTCGTCGCGCCAGTGCGTCAGCTCGACAGCATCACCTGGCCGCCGGTGACCGGGATCGCCTGACCGGTCTCGTAGGACTGCTCGACGATGTAGTACACCGCGCGCATCACGTCGGCGCCGTACGTGCCGCGACGCAGCGGCACCTTCGCCTCGTAGAACTCGCGCACCTCGTCGATGGTCGTCGCGCCGGGCACCTTCCCGGAGCGCAGGTACTGGACGAACAGGCCGCGGTCGGGGTCGGACCACAACGGGCCGTCGTAGAAGTTGCCGGGGCAGATCGCGTTGACCTTCACGCCGTGCTCCACCATCTCCAACGCGAACGACTGCACCAGCCCGATGCCGCCGAACTTCGAACCCGCATACGCGCCGTTCTTGTTCGAGCCCACCAGGCCCGACTTCGAGTTGATCTGGATGATGTCGGTCATCCAGCCGGGTGCCGTGCTGTGCTGCGCCGCCAGCAGCCCACCCAGGTGCTTGGTGACGAGGAAGAACGCCGTGTAGTTGATGTCGGTGGTGAACGCGAAGTCCTTCAGTTCCTGTTCCAGCACCGAGCCGGCGCGCACCACGCCGGCGTTCGACACCACCAGGTCCAGGCCGCCGGTGCGCCGGGCGATCTCCTCGGCCATCGCGGCGACGGAGTCCTCGTCGCCCACGTTGACCTTGATGGCCGCGGTGCGATCGGCGCCGAGCTCCTCGGAGAGGGCGGTGGCGCCGTCGATGTTCAGGTCGGCGATGTAGACGAACGCGCCGGAGTCGACCAGGCCGTGCACGATCTCCGCGCCGAAGCCCTGCGCGCCGCCGGTGACGACGGCGACCTTGCCCGCCACGACGTCGGAGCGGAAGCTCGCGGAACGCGCCTCGGGCGACTTCGCGTCGGGCAGCGCCGTCACGTCGCCGAGCGTCTCGATGGAGAAGGAGTACGCCTGGCCGGCAATGTCGACGGTGAACTCGGCCGGGAGCGGCAGGTCGGAGCCCGCCAGCGCACCGGGCAGCGCCTCGAGGGACGCGGCCTCGACGCTGAGCGCCGCGCCGGCGGCGTCGTCGACGAGCGTGACGATGACCGGCACGCCGTGCCTGTCGAGGTAGGCACCCCGGAGCACCGGGGCGATGGTGGTGATGCTCATGTTGTCTCCTGTGTTGGGGTCGGGGGTTCAGGTGTCAGATCGGCTTGAGGGGTTTCGACGCGGTCACGCTGCTCGCAAGCTCGCAGGCGACCGGCTCAACCAGCGAATCCCTCGGTTCAGGTGTCAGATCGGCTTGGGGGGTTTCGACACGGTCACGCTGCTCGCAAGCTCGCAGGCGACCGGCTCAACCAGCGAATCCCTCGGTTCAGGTGTCAGATCGGCTTGGGGGGTTTCGACACGGTCACGCTGCTCGCTAGCTCGCAGGCGACCGGCTCAACCAGCGAATCCCACGGTTCAGGTGTCAGATCGGCTCGGGGGGGTTTCGACACGGTCACGCTGCTCGCAAGCTCGCAGGCGACCGGCTCAACCAGCGATCCGGGCCGCCGCCTCGGGCACCGGCAGGCCCTCCTGGACCAACGAGCGGCCGACGGCGGAGTAGCGCTTCACCCGATCCTTCAGCGAGAGGCCCGCCAGCGGCGACCCGTCGTCGAACAGGCCCAACGGCCGCCCGTCCCACTCGGCGCCACGGCTGAACTCGGCCAACTGCTCGTGGGCGACCATGGCCCACGTCGCGTCGTTGAGGTGCGCCAACTCCGGCCGCTGCAGCTCCGGGCAGTTGAACACCTGGCGCGGCGTGTTGATGTCGACACCGCTCACCTCGAGCAGCCCGTTGCGGTCCGCCAGCTCGGCGATCCGCGCCATCTGCTCGGCGGTGTTGCGCGGCGGCATGTACGTGATGGCCGGCATGCCGATCTGCCCGAGGAACTCGACGAGCTCGTCGAGGAAGTCGTCCTCGAACTTCTCGGCCTTCTTGTCCCCCGTCGGCGACGCCGTCACGTCACCCAGGTACGCGTAGCACGGGATGGCGCTGATCGACTTGGCGAACGCGATGACCTCGGCCATCGTCGGGCACTCTCCCCCGTCCTCCAGCCGCTGCGGCACCACGTAGATCTGGTCGAGGAACTCGGCCTTCATGACGCCCAGCAGGTCGAACGTGAGATGCGGGTTGTCGACGTCGCCCAGCTGCGCCCTCACCTTGTCGGACAGCTGCAGCCCCAGCTCACCGAGGCCGGCGACGAGCGACTCGCCGCGCCCGAACCGCCCGATGAGCTTGTCGGCCATCGCCGCGAGGAGGTGCCGCTCGGTGACGGTGCCGCCGTGCAGGAACTGCGAGCGGCCGACGATGTCGCGCTCCACGTCGATGAGTTCGGCGCCGAGGCGCCCGAGGATCTCGTTGGCGTTGTCGACCATCTGCGCCGTGCGCTTCAGCCGCGCCTCGCGGATGGGGGCGAGGTACTCGGCCACCGCGTCGCGCGCCGAGGCGGGAATGCCCTGCACCGTCATGTAGGCGATCCCCGCGGTGTCGGGGTTGTTGAGCTTCCGGTCGTGGAACGGCGCGCGCCCCTCCGCCACGTCGACGGCGGGGTGCACGTAGACCCTGCACTCGAAGCCCGTCACCGAGCCCAGCCCGACGGCGGCCGCAGCCGCCGTCATCTCCGCGGCGCCGGCGGCGGAGTCGTGGTCCACCGAGCCGACGACGGTGAGGCCCGCCTCGCGGGCGCGCAGCGCCGCCATCGCCGGGGTGTACGGGCTGAAGCTGTAGATGGTGTGCACGTGGTTGTTGGATTCGGTGACGAACCCGGGGAACGCCGGGTGCGTCGCAAGGTGCGCCCGCAGGGCGTCCAACCGCTCCAGCGGGGTCGCGAGGGGGTCGTTGATGGTGGTGGGGGTCATGCCTTCTCCTTCGTAGGTTGCCCACGTCGCAGACGTGCCGCCACGTCGCAGACCGCGGGTGGCGTCGCAGACAGTCCTCTGTCTGCGACGCCGCCGCAGGTCTGCGACGTCCGGCTACGGTCTGCGACGTCGTGGCCGAGCCGGGCGCCCGGTCCCTGAGCCGGGCGCCCAGCGCCCGGTCGAGGGGCGCTGGGCGTCTGCGGCTGGGGGGACCAGCTTGTCGTGAGACTCCGGGCCCTTCGACCAGCCGCAGACGGCTGTCTCAGGGAACTCCCCGTGAGACTCCGGGCCCTTCGACCAGCCGCAGACGGCTGGCTCAGGGAACTCTTCGTGAGACCAGCCGCAGGCGGCTGGCTCAGGGGACTCTTCGTGAGGCCAGCCGCAGGCGACTGGCTCAGGGAACGGTCACAGGCCGAGCTTGGCGCGGCGGACGAGTTCGCCGTCGGTCTGGTTCGACTCCGGGGTGTGGCCGTCCAGCGGCAGCATCCGCTCGTGGATCGCGTCGATGATCCACTCGGGCTGCGGGAAGAACAGCTTCTCCAGCTCGGCGGCGGGCGTGATGATGTTGCGGGAACCCACCACGGTGACCGGGGCGTCGAGGTGGTCGAACGCCAGGGTCTGCACCCTGGAGGCGACATCGTGCAGGAACGAGCCGCGGTCCACCGCGTCCGACGACAGCAGCAGGCGGCCGGTCTTCTTCACCGACTCCAGCACCACCGTCAGGTCCAGCGGCGCGATGAAGCGCAGGTCGATGACCTCCGCCGACACGCCGTACTTCGACTCGAGCGTCTCCGCGGCCTCCATCGCGCGGTACAGCGTGGGGCCGAGCGTCGCGATGGTCACATCCGTGCCTTGGCGGCGGACGACCGGCTGACCCTCTTCCACCTCGTAATACTCCACCGGCACGCCGTCCTCGACGAACTGCTCAGCCACGTCGTACAGCAGCTGCGACTCGAAGAACACCACCGGATCTGTGCCGCGCAGCGCCAGGTTCATCATGCCCTTGGCGTCGAACGGGGTGGAGGGGTAGTAGACCTTCAGGCCGGGCATGTGCGCCACGAGCGCGGACCAGTCCTGCGAGTGCTGGGCGCCGTACTTGGAGCCCACGGACACGCGCATGACCAGCGGCATCTTCAGCAGTCCGCCGGACATCGACTGCCACTTGGGCGCCTGGTTGAAGATCTCGTCGCCCGCGCGGCCGAGGAAGTCGCAGTACATCAGTTCGACGATGGCGCGGCCGCCCGAGAGCGCGTAGCCGACACCGGCGCCGATGATGGCGGCCTCGGAGATGGGCGAGTTGAACAGGCGGTGGTGCGGCAGCAGTTCGGTGAGGCCGCGGTAGACGGCGAACGCGCCGCCCCAGTCGCGGTTCTCCTCGCCCCAGCCGGCGAGCGTCGGGTCCGTGGCGAAGCCGTGCGCGACGGCCTCGAACAGCGCGTCGCGGTAGTTGTAGGCCTTGGCCTTGGAGACCGTCTTGCCGGAGGCGTCCTTGTAGAAGCGGCTCTTGGCGAGCAGCGACTTGGCGCGGGCGTTCTCCGCCAGCGGCTGGAGGAGTTCCGGCTCGCGGGTGGTGTCCAGCGAGGGCTCGTTGCCGTCGGAGTACATGACCGATTCGATGAACGCGGTGTCGACGCGGGGGCTGGAGCCGTCGTCCTTCGTGGCGATGGCGATGATCTTGGTCAGGCGCTCGTCGAACGTGGCCTGGATCCCGTCCACCTCGTCCTGGGTGAGGACCTTGTTGTCGACGAGGTACTTGGCGTAGTTCGTGAGGCCGTCGTGGGCCTGCCACAGCTCCACCTCTTCGGGCGTGCGGTAGGACGAGGCGTCCGACGGCGAGTGGCCGGAGAAGCGGTAGGTGATGGTGTCGGTGAGCACCGGGCCGTGGCCGTTCTCCAGGATCTCGCGCTTGCGGGCGACCGCATCGGCGACGGCGAGCGGGTTCAGGCCGTCGACGCGCTCGGCGTGCATGGCCTCGGGGTTCACGCCCATGCCCACGCGGGCGAGGATGTCGTAGCCCATGGTCTCGCCGGCGGTCTGGCCGCCCATGCCGTAGAAGTTGTTGAAGAAGTTGAACCAGATGGGCGGGTTGCCGTCGACGCCGTCCTTCCACAGGGTGCGGTACTGGTCCATGGCGGACATCATCATGGCTTCCCACACCGGGCCACAGCCCATGGAGGCGTCGCCGATGTTGGCGATCACGATGCCGTTCTGCCGGTTGATGCGCTTGAACAGCGCGGAACCGGTGGCGATGTCTGCGGAGCCGCCGACGATGGCGTTGTTGGGCATGGAGCCGAACGGCGCGAAGAAGGCGTGCATGGAGCCGCCGAGGCCGCGGTTGAAGCCGGCGGAGCGGGCGAAGGTCTCAGCGACGGTGCCGTAGAGGATGAAGTTCTCGGCCAGGTCTGCGAGGTTTTCGAAGCCCACCTTCTCGGCGAACCCGAGGGTCTCGCCGTCGAGGAACTGCTTCATGATGTTCTCGAGCTGGTCTTCGGGCAGCTTGCGGGCCGCGGAGTAGCACTTGGCGAGGATCTCGCCGTGCGAGCGGTGCGAGCCGAAGACGTAGTCGTCGGGGTTCAGCTGCGAGGCCTGGCCCACGACGGCGGATTCCTGGCCGATGGACAGGTGCGCGGGGCCGCGGTGGTTGTACTCGACACCGTTCCAGGAGCCGGTCTTCTTGATGGAATCCAGCATGGTCTCGAACTGCCGCACGGCGATCATGTCGTGGAGGATGTCGACGAGGCCCTGCTTGCCGTACTTGGCGAGTTCCGCGTCGAAATCCGGCTTGTACTGGTTGACGGGAACCTTCGGTGATTCGATGTACGACGCCGAACGTACGTTGCTCGGGTCGACGATGAGTGACTTGGTCATGGGTGTGTATCTCCTGGTGTCAGATCTTCGCGGCCCAAGCCGCTTCTCGGATCAGTTCGCTGACGGTTGGGTGGGGGAAGACGACCTGGCGCAGGTCGGTGATGCTGAGTTCGGTCTCGAGCACGACGGAGGCGCCCCAGACCATTTCGGAGGCGTAGCTGCCGAGCACGTGGACGCCGAGCACGGTGAGGCTGTCGGCGTCGTAGACGAGCTTGCAGGCGCCGGGTGCCTTGACGCCCTCTTCGGCGACGAAGCGACCGGACAGGTAGGCCGGGACCGTTACCTTGCCCACCGTGTAGCCGGCCGCTGCGGCCTGCTTCTCGGTGAGGCCGATGCCTGCCGCCTCAGGGGCCGAATACACGGCCCACGGGATGGTGTTCCAGCGCATGATCTCGCCGCGGCGGTGCGCCTCGGGGTCGAGGATGTTGGCGACGGCGATCTCACCCATGCGGTAGGCCGCGTGGGCCAGCAGCGAGCGGCCGGTGACGTCACCCACGGCCCACACGTTGGGCAGGTTGGTGCGCATCCGGTCGTCGACGACAATGCCCTTGCCGGAGAACTCCAGGCCCGAGTTCTCCGCGCCCCAGCCCTGCACGAGGGGGCGCCTGCCAACGGCCATCAGCACGACGTCGGCCTCGACGGATTCCTCCGCGCCGGCCAACGTCACGTACTTGACGGTGCCGCCGTCGATGGCGGTGACCTTGCATTCGAGCTTGAACTTCACGTCGGCGAGGCCCTTGCGCAGCTGCGCGGCGAGCTCGTCGTCCATGAACGGCACGATCTCCGGCAGCATCTCCACGACGGTGACCTCGGAGCCCAGCATGGCGAACAGGCTGGCGAACTCGAGGCCGATCACGCCGCCGCCGATGACGGCGAGGCGCGCCGGGATCTCCTCGATGGCGAGCATGCCGGTGGAGTCCACCACCTTCGGGTTGTCCTTGGCGCCGGGGATGGGCGGCATGACGGGGACGGAGCCGGTGGCGAGGATCACGTGCTTGCCGGTGTACTGCGTGCCGTCGACGGTGACCTTGCCGGGGCCGTCGAACGTGCCGTGGCCCTTGACGACGGTGACGCCGGCCTTCTTCTCGGCCTGGCCGACGCCGCCCACGAGGGTGTCGACGGTCTGCTTCTTCCACTTCTGCATGGTGGGCCAGTCCACCGAGATGTCGCCGGCGTTGACGCCCAGCTTCGCGCCGTGCTTGGCGTGGGCGTAGGTCTTGGCCGCGTTGAGGAGCGCCTTGGTGGGGATGCAGCCCACGTTCAGGCAGGTGCCGCCCAGCGCGTCGGCCTCCACCAGGAGGACCCTCTTCTTCGCGTGGCCGAGGCGCTCGGCGGCGATGTAGCCGCCGGGGCCGCCGCCCAGGACGATGACGTCGAATTCGTTCATTCCGCTCTTCCCTCTCAGCCCAGGACCGTGATGTCGATGTTTTCGATGTAGCGCACGAGGTCCTGCAGGAAGCGGGCCGCATCCGCCCCGTCGATCACGCGGTGGTCCGCGGTGAGCGAGAAGCCGATGCGCTGTTCCGCCCCGACGGTGCCGTCGTCATTGATGACGGCCCTGGGGAAGATGGCGTCGACGCCCAGGATGGCCACCTGCGGGACGTTCAGCAGCGGGGTGAAGCTCTCGATGCCGAAGCCGCCCAGGTTGGAGACCGTGAACGTGGCGCCGGCGAGCAGATCGGGGTTGATCTTGCCGTCGATGGCCTGGAACGCGAGGTCCTTGCTGGTGGTGGAGAACTCGCGCAGGCTCATCTGCGACGCGTTGCGCACCGTGGGCACGAGGAGACCGCGGGGGGTGTCGACGGCCATGCCCAGGTGCACGTTCTCGAACGTGGTGAAGACGCCGTCCTCGAGGTGGCCGTTGTGGTTGGTGTTCTTGGCCGCGGCCTTGACGGCGGCGAAGCCGACGAGGTCGCCGATGGTGACCTTGTTGAGGCCCAGTTCCTCGGGCGAGCCCTTGAGCTTCTTGCGCAGGGACAGCAGGCCGGCGGCCTTCGCCGTCGACGTGTAGGTGAGCTGTGCGGAGCTGGCCAGCGAGTGCATCATGCGCTCGGCGATGACCTTGCGGATGCCCTTCACCGGGGTGGCGGTGGAGGGGCCGGGGTACTCGCGGGCGCCGGACGTGAGGAACGGCGCGGCCTGCGGGGCTTCGGCCGGGGCTTCCTTGCCGAGGTCTGCGGTGGCGACGCGGCCGCCGAGGCCTGTGCCCTGGCCGGGGAGCGCGCCCGCGCGGGCTGCGGCGAGCGTGGTGCCGCCGGCCGCGAGGACGGCCTGCACGTCGCGCTCGATCACGCGGCCGCCGGGGCCGGAGCCCTGCGGGACGGCGTTGATGTCGATGTTGCTGGAACTGGCGAGGTTGCGAGCCCGGGGGCTCGTCCCGGCGTTTCCTGAGCCAGCCGCCTGCGGCTGGTCGGAGGACGCGGGAGCCGACGTGGCAGGTTCATCCGCAGGCGCCTCGACAGGCGCAGCAGCCGACTCAGCTTCCTCAGCTTCGCCGTCCTTGCCCTTCCAGCCGGCGGCGTCGAGCGCGGGCTGGGGGTCTTCCCCCGCCGCGCCGACGACCACCAGCGGCTCCTTGACGGGGACGTCGTCGCCCTCGTCCCAGAGGATGGCCAGGACGGTGCCGGCCTCGGTGGACGGTACCTCCATGGAGGCCTTGTCTGTCTCGACCTCACACAGCACGCCGTCGACAGCGACCTCGTCGCCGACCTTGACCTGCCAGGAAATGATCAAGCACGACTCGACGCTGTTGCCGAGTTGCGGCATGACTACAACGGTTGCCATTGCGGTTTCCTTCTTTGTTAGACGACGCACACCTGTGTGTGCTCTTGCAGCGCTTCCAACGCCCCGTCGGGCAGGCCGGAATCCGTGATGATCCCGGTGATGCCGCGCAGGGGCAGAAAACTGACGAACCCGGCCTGGCCGAACTTCGTGGAGTCCGCCACGAGCCAGGTCTCTTCGGCGCGGTCGCGCATGGTGGAGGCCACCTGTGCGCCCTCGACGAACCGGGTGGTGAGGCCGCGCTCCGGGGAGAACCCGTCGGTGCCGAGGAACGCGATGCGGGCGTTGAACTCTCCGATCGCGCGCTCGGCGAGCGGGCCGACGAACGACTCGGACTCGCGGCGGAAGACGCCTCCGGTGAGGATGACGTTGACGTTGGCGTTGATGCGCGCGTTGTTGAAGACGAGCGCCGAGTTGGTGACCACCTGGACGCCGCGTCGGGCACTGAGGTTGCGCACCACCATGGCGCACGTGGTGCCGGCCTCGATCATGACGGCGTCGTCGTCGCGGATCATGGCGGCCGCGGCCGCGGCGATGCGCGTCTTGGTCTCGACGTTGAGCTGTTCGCGCTGGAGGATCGATTTGAGCGTGGTGGGCCTGGCCCCGCCGCGGGTGCGCACGAGCATCCCCTGCTGCTCCAGCGCCCGGAGGTCGCCTCGGATGGTGACTTCCGACACCCCCAGATCCGCCGCGAGGGAGGACACCGTGAGCGCGCCGTCATCGCTGAGGCGCGACATGATCTCGCTCTCGCGGCCTGCGCGTTCGACGGTCACTGTCGATCACATCGCTTTCGTTGGGGTTACGAATCGCTTTCGATACCGCCACTATACGCGCCCTTTCGAGCCTTCGCATCAGGGGGGTCACCGATCGTCCAGAACACCTTTTCGCCCATTGACCTGGCCACCCCTCCAGGGGTGGGTCTCGGCGCGATCTCGGGCTCCGCCGCTACCGCCTGCACCCATCAGGTGACGTTGACTGTGGCAAACGCTCCGTGTCCTTTCCCATTCAGCCGACCAGCGGCCAGATCAACCACAACGACACCAGCACCACTCCCACCCCGGCAGCCAACCCGGGCGACGGCGCCCGGTAGCTCCGGCCGGAGCCCGGCGACTGGAAGATCATCAGCCTCACCCGCTCCGCCGCCTGCTCTGCGGTGAGGGCCTCCCCCGGCGCCACCACGTCGACCCCCAGGTTGATGAGTTCGTCCGGCCGCTCGAACCGCACCGCCACGGACTGGTCCACCGGCACCACGACGGTGGCCCGGTCCCGCCCGTAGACCTCGTCCAGGAACGCCCCGTGGGTCCGCAGGCCCGCGGGTGCGGCCGAGATCCGGCCCTCCGACCACGAGATGGCCGACCACGGCGCCGACGCGGCCATCAGCACCAGGAACACCACCGGCCACTCCACGGGCTCGCCCCAGAGGAACAGCGCCAACGCCAGGACGGCCACCAGCCCCGCCCCGCACGCCAACGCCCAGCGCAGCCAACCGGCGTTCCGGTGCGCCCAGACGGGCAGCGCCCGCATGGTGCGGTCGACGGCCCGATGCTTAACCGACGGCACGCCGGCCTCGACGACGGCCCGGCGATCCGTGACCGGCCGCCCGGCCGCGACCTCCGCGAACCAGACCTCGCCGCTCTCGCGCAGCAGGGCGACGGTGGAGCCCTGCGCCCAGTTGCCCACGAGGATGAACGGCTCGCCGTTGGCCGCGCTCCGCGGCCCGAGGAAGGCCTCGAGGTTGGCCCGCTCCTCGGCCGTGAACTCGTCGTCGAACTCCTCGGCCTCCTGCTCCCGGATGAACTGCGCGATCTCGAACGCCCCGACCGGTAGTTCTGGGCCATCGTCGTCGTCGGACGCGGGCCCATCATCCGCGGGGTGTGTCGAAGGACGGTCCTCCTCTTCCACGTCCTCCTCCCCCGGGTCCAGCTCCCGCAACCCGGTGAAGTTGATCAGCCGCAGCGTGGGCACGGTGTCATCCACCGGCAAAGCGAGCGCGTCGAACTCCTCGAGCCACAACAGCCGCACCGTCGCAGAAGGCCCGCCCCGCTCGAGCAGGGCGCGACGCCGCGACCGACGCGTGCCCAGCCGCAGGGCGATGGCCGCGCCCAGCAGCGGCGCGACGGCGGTGATCCCCAGCACGAACGCCGGGTTCCCCTGCCCCTGGCCCAGCGGCGTCGCCCGGTCGCCGTCGATCAGCACCTCGATGGCCTCGCCCGGCTGGGGCTCGTCCTGCTCCTCGTCGGTGTAGAACCGCTCGAACGTGAACTCCTGCCCGCCAACCTCCACCACCATCTCGTACGGGTCCTCGATCAGCTCCACGACGGTGCCCGCCGCCAGCTCGGCCCGGGCCTCGAAGGCGGCGACGTCGCTGAGCATGAAGTGGTGCACGCCCAACCCGATCAGGGTGAGCAGCGCGAACGCGCCGGCGACGAGGGCGCCGACCTTCGCGTCGATCCGGGCGTCGTCGGCCGCCCACGAGCCCTCCCATTGCGTCCCGTTGGCCGGCACCACGTGGGGGCCGTGGGGCGTGCTGCGGGAGTCGCGCCAGAGGAACCAAACGAGCCCCGCGACGGCGAACACTGCGGCCGCCCAGCCGAGGCCGCGCACGTCGTAGTGCACAGGTGCGGCCTCGAACAGGACGCCGAGCAGGGCGCCGAAGGCGAACGTCAGCCGCGGCGCCCAGTGGAGCGTGACCACCGTGCCGAGCCAGGCTGGGAACAGCCCCATCAGCACGTAACCGGTGGAGCCGAGCGGTTGGCGCACCACGTCGTCGCCCAGCTGCATGGCGCCCAGCGCGAGGCCGCAGAGGATGGCGAGCACGAACCAGCCCGCCCACCAGGCCCACAGATAGGTGCGGCTACGGCGCAGGTCCTGCGCTGAGAGTCGGTGCATCGACACAGGATAGGGCCCCAAATTGGGCATCTGCCCAACGGCCGCTCACCCGCGAAACACCTAGCCGCGTGGTTGGATATCACCAGGGGCACCCCTCACCCGAAAGGCACAGTCATGGACATCCTGTTCGACACGGCCAACCTGGACGACATCGAGCGGCTCACGCCGATCTACCCTGTCACCGGAGTGACCACCAACCCGTCGATCCTCAAGGCCGAGGGCAAGATCGATTTCTACGCGCACTTCCGCCAGATCCGCTCGATCATCGGCCCCAACCGCACCCTCCACGTCCAGGTGCTGTCCAAGGAGACCCAAGGGATGGTGGACGAGGCCCACCGCCTGCTGGACAAGATCGACGCCAACGTCTACCCCAAGATCCCCCTCACCGAGGCCGGCCTGCACGCCATGCGCATCCTCAAGAGCGAAGGCGTCAAGGTGACCGCCACGGCGATCTACTCCAAGACGCAGGGCTTCCTGGCCATCGCTTCGGGTGTCGACTACCTGGCCCCGTACTACAACCGGATGCAGTCGATCGACATCAACACCCGCGAGACCATCGAGGCCCTCGCCGGCTTCATCAAGCGCTTCGACGCCCCCAGCAAGATCATGGCCGCTAGCTTCAAGAACATCGCTCAGGTCTCGCATGCACTCCAGAGCGGCGCCGACGCGGTGACGCTGTCGCCGCAACTGTTGCAGCAGGCGCTGTCCGCACCCGACATCATCACCGCGGTGGACCGCTTCCTCGACGACTGGGAAGAGATCCACGGCACCACCGAACTGCCCTTCGAGTAGACACCCGGCTCCTCAGAGCGCCTCGCGGCGAAGCCAATTTGCCCTGCGGGACAATCGTTTGCTCAAAGTGGTTGACAACCCCGCAGACGCGTCCTAAAGTTGGCGTCACGACGTTGCGCAAACGTTTGTGCAACTGGACGAAGTTGTCCCAAGTCGGACGAATCAAAGGAGATCACGTCGTGGAAAGAATCCGGATCCCAGCCAGCGAATACGCTGATCGGGCCAAGCGTGCCGGAGAGTTGATGCGAGAGCGGAACCTGGATGCCTTGCTCCTCTACGGAAACGAGGCCGATTACGCCAACGCCCGGTACTTCAGTGGTTTTTGGCCGGTCTTCGAGCGCGCCGGCGTCGCCATCAACCCTGATGGCAAGACCGCGCTCCTCGTGGGCCCCGAGTCGGACATCTTCGCCAAGGACACCGCCGCGATCCAGGACATCTTCGTCTTGGCGGAGTACCGCGAAGCCGCAGACCCCGCCTATCCGCACCTCAGCCTCCAGACGTTCCAGGACGTCTTCGGCCACCTCGGCATCAGTGGCCAGCAGCTGCGGATCGGCGTGTGCTCGATTCTCGACACCAACGTGGTGGTCTGGAACTCCCTCCAGAGCAACTTCCCCGGTGCGGAACTCGTCGACGCCCGCGACATCATGGTTGAGCTACGTTCGGTCAAGTCCGACGCGGAGGTGGCCTGTCTCAGGGAGGCCGGCCGCATCACCGATCTCGCCGTCCAAGACGTCATCGCCGCCATCCGCCCGGGAATGACCGAGCTCCAACTCGTCGGCGTGGCGCAGAAGTCGATGTACGAGAACGGTGCGGAGTACGAGGGTCTCCCCCAGTACTGCTTCGCCGAGGAGAGCACCAAGCACGCTATCTCCCGCTCCGGCTATCGGGTCCTCAAGCCGGGCGACATCATCCAGCTCAACCTGTCTGCCGCGGTGGATGGTTACAGCCCCGCCATCGGGCTGCCCGTCTCCCTCGGCCCGCTCAAGGGCGAGAAGAAGGACATCGTGGACTTCATCCTCGAGATGCACATGTGGACGGAGCGTGAGTTCGCGGCCGGCCGCGTCGCCGGCGAGATCGCCCGCGACTACGAGCAGAAGTTCCTGGACGCCGGCCGTAAGGACGCCTACGTCTACGGCCCTGCTCACGGCCTCGGCCTCACCGAGGTAGAGGCACCGTGGATGGAGACCAGCTCCGAGTACACCCTGAAGCCCAACATGACCTTCCAGCTCGACACGTTCGGCATCGGATCCAACTTCGGCGTTCGCTGGGAGAAGCCGGTCGTGGTCCGTGAGGGCGGAGTGGACTTCCTCGCCAACCAGATCGGCACGATCTACGAAGTCGGTATCTGAGCCCGCTGGTGTGCGGCCGCCCTCCCCCAGGCCGCACACCAGCCCCATCGCCCGCATCTGAGAAGGTGCACCACCCAAGCTCCTTGCAGAGCAATGCAGCACCGCAAGGCACAACGCCCGACACATCGAAGGGCACCTAGCCAGGTCCGCAAGGACCGCACGTAACGGACGAGGAAGCCTGCCAACGACGGCGGTCCGATCGTTCCCCGACCGGAAACCTCCTGTCGCACCCAGACCGTGGGAGCACCTTCCACGGCCACTCCCTCTGGGTTGGTCCGAAGCCGACCCGCCACCCATTTCATGAATGGAGCAGTTATGCGACTCAAGTCTGCAGCAGTGGCCATGCTGGCCGCTGGAGCCCTAACCCTCACGGCCTGCGGAAACGCGACAAGCGACCCCACGGCCACCGAACCCGCCAACGGCACGACGACCAGCACCACCGAGGCAGCAGGCTCGGACGGGCACGTCTTCGGCGAGGACGAGACCCTCATCGGCGGCAGCATCTTCACCCTCCAGTACGCCTGGTTCCTGGGCGCTCAGGAAGGCATGGAGAAGTGGGCCGAGGAGAACCCCGAGGCGAAGGTCCGTTTCCAGTTCGAAGACAGCCAGCAGGACATCCAGACCAACATCTCCAACCTGGAGAATCTCGTTGCCGCAGGCGCCAAGGGCATCGTCGTCTTCCCCACCGACTCCCGCGCCATCATCCCCACCATGGTCGATCTGCACAAGCGCAACGGCACCCAGTTCGTGGTGGGTGACTACCCGCAGCAGCCCGACGACCCGGCAGACGCCGTCTGGAACACCTTCGTGGGCCACGACATGGTGGCGCTGGGCGAAACGGCAGGCCAGGTCGCCGTCGACTACTTCGAGAGCGCCGGCAAGAAGGACCCGACCATCGTCTACATCTCCGTCCCCACCTCCGGCGAGGTCAGCATCGACCGCTTCGAGGGCTTCAGCAAGGTGGTTCTCGAGGCCTTCCCGGACGCCAAGATCATCGAGGAAGGCGACACCGGCGGTGGCGACCGCAACTCTGCGCAGAGCCTCATGGAGAACGTCCTGCAGCGCGAGCCTGTCATTGACCTGGTGGCCGGCCACAACGACGCAGAGGTCATCGGTGCTTACAACGCTGCCGTTGGCGCGAACCGGGCAGCCGAGATCAAGTTCGTGGGTATCGCGGGCGATAAGGAAGTCCTCCAGTACATCCAGGACGGCAACGAGTCGTGGATCGGGGAGGTTCTCCAGGATCCCGTCGTGCTGGGCTACACCGCGATGGACGCCCTGTGGAAGTCCATGGCCGAGGGCGAAGAGATGCCCGAGCAGTACGACCTCCCCAAGCCTGAGGCCATCACGCCGGCCAACGTCGCCGACTACGACTGGCAGAACTGGAGCTGGCTGGGCTGACCGGCCGCCGTGTGGGCGGGCGGGATTCCCGCGAATCCCGCCCGCCACCCTCCCATCCATGAAAGGTTTCCCGCCATGATCAGCATCCTGCCCGAGCCCAAACACCTCATTCACCACGACGGTTCCACGCGAGCTTTCACCCATCTGCGGCTGACGGCCGACGATGTGGACGCGCTGACGCCCGACGAGGTCCGGGATCTCGCGGTGCTCCGCTTCCACAACTACCCGGGCATCTTCGCCGACGCCCCTGACGCGTTCCCCGTGCACGTGCACCAAGGCAGTATCGAGGACGCGGCAGTGAACCTGGCCAAGCCGGAGATGTTCGCGGAGCAGGGTTACGTTCTGGACATCCGGGACGACGGAGTCAGGCTCTCGGCCCAGGCAAGAGACGGACTGATCAATGGCCTCACCTCACTGAAGCAGCTCCTCGCCGAGCGCGAGGTGCACGGTGACAACCCGCCCGGCACCCTCTCGCTGCCCACCTGCCTCATGGTCGATTACCCCTCCATCCCCGTGCGCGCGGTCGCACCCACCTTCAGCTGGTACGCCGGGTACGGACGGATCGGGTTCGACATGCAGCTGTGGGGCTACGACGAATGGGAGTTGTTCCTGCATCAGTGCGTCGATCAGAAGATCAACCAGCTGAACATGGTGATGTACGGCTATTGGCCCTTCGAGTTCCCTGAGTATCCCGAAACCTCGTTCACCGACATCCCCGTCGAGGTGTGGAACCAGGAGAACGGGCGCTTCATCAAGGTCAAGTACTCCCACCCCAACGTTGCCGACAACTACCTGCCACGCTTCATCGAACTCGCCCACCGCATGGGCGTGAAGATCATGGCCTACGTGGGCCTCAACTCCTACAACGGCGGGTGGACCATCGCGCACCCCGAGAAGCGGATGATCCCCCCGGCCGGCAGCGACTTCCTGAACGACTTCGACTCGGTATGCCTCTCGGACAAGGAGTCCGTCAACTACATCCTCACCGCGATGCGCCGCATCGCCGAACTCGGCTTCGACGGCTACACCTTGGAGGAGAGCGAGGAGGGCTTCTGGTTCTGCACCTGCGAACGGTGCACCGAGCGGTGGGGGCAGCACGCGGACACGCCCGGCGAAGCGAAGCACCAGGCGAACCTGGAGCTGCTGATGAAGATCCGGGAGGAGGTGCGACAGGTCAACCCGGACATCATCATCGGGATCCGGGCCTTCCGCCAGCCACCCCTCGAGAAGGACCCCGCGTGGCTCCAGGCCACCGCCGATGCCCTGCCGGACGACATCGTGCTGTTCTGGGCCCCTGCGCTCTACGTGCCCCCGACGGAGTTCCAGAAGTGGGTCAAGGCGTTCGGCAAGCACCGGATCTGGGCGCGAGACACGGAGTCCAACTCCATCACCTCGACGATGGGCCGCCTGTACCGCACCTTCGAGTCCAACATGATCCGCTACGGGGATGAGCCCAACGTCCAGGTCATCGAACGAGACATCGAGCAGCACATCGGCAGCGTGGAAGCGGACGTCCACGGCATCAACGGCTACATCTTCGAATGGTTCGGCCTGTTCCTGCATCTCTTCGCGCACGGCAACTACGGTTGGGGCTCACGGCTGGAACAGGACGAGTTCTTCGCCCGCGTGGGCACCACTACCTTCGGCCCGGCTCTAGGTGCCCGCGTGCTACGGGTGATGCGGGAGATTCTCACCATCCACGAGAGCCAGATCCCCCTCTACACGACGCCGTTCCCGTTCCAGTCGAACAAGATGACCGACGCGGACATCCCCCGCATCGAGCAGGCCGTCGCCAACCACGAGCCGCTCTTGACCGAGATCCGGGCGATCCGGGCCGAGCTGCAGGTTAACCCGCGCCTGAAGGTGTGGTCGAAGCACTTCGATCGCCTGGAGAACGCCGAGCGTCGCAACCGGGTCATCTATGACCTCGTCCTGGCGGCGTTGGCCTACGAACGCGAGCGCGAGCCCGAGAAGAGAGACCTTCTCCTGGACGAGGTGCTCCATCTCAACGAGCGCGATTTCGACATCGCCAAAGAGATGTTCTTCGACCTCATGCCGGTGGGATGGACCGGGGTCCGCAGTTGCATGATGCCGTATCACGAGATGAAGCGGCTGATCCACAACCTGCGTCACCCGGAGGACACGGACAACGACATCATCTGCTCCGGCATCGAAGCGCTGGGGTGGCTCTGGCTCTCAGACAAGGACGCATCATGAGCGCGGTCGCACAGGAAGTGACACCCCAGGAGATCACCACCACGCCACTGGTCGAGATCCGCAACGCCCGCATGGAGTTTCCCGGGGTACTGGCCCTCGACGGCGTCTCGTTCGACCTGCGCCCCGGCGAATGCCACGCGCTGGTGGGCGAGAACGGCGCGGGTAAGTCCACCCTGGCCAAGTGCATCATCGGCGAGAACACCCTCACCTCGGGCGAGCTGTTCGTGGGAGGCCAGAGGGTCCCGAAGCACTATGACGTGCGGGACTCGCAGGCCCTCGGGATCGCCGTGGTCCATCAGGAGTTCCAACTGATGGAGGAGATGACCGCGCTGGAGAACATCTACGTCGGCAACTACTCGAAGCGTGGGCCGTTCATCGACCGACGCGCCCAGCGTGCCCGCGCGGCTGAACTGCTCACCTACCTGGGCGTCGACATCCACCTCGACGTGCCGGTCAAGTACCTCCGCACCGCCGAGAAACAACTCGTGCAGTTGGCGAGGGCGCTGTCCCAGGAAGCCCTGGTGATCATCCTGGACGAGCTGACCGCCGTGCTGCCCGAGAACGACATCGAGAACATCTTCCGCATCGTCGAGCTCCTCAAACGAGACGGCAAGGGCATCATCTACATCTCCCACCGTTTGGATGAGATCTTCAGCGTCTGTGATCGCTACACGGTGCTGATGGACGGCCGCCACATCAGGACCGGGGACGTGACCGAGTTGACGAAGCCCAAGCTCGTCGAACTGATCGCGGGGCGCGAATTAAGCCAGGTCTACCCCACCCTCAACCCCCCGGACGACGACGTGGTGTTGCAGGTGGAAGGGCTCACCAGCGACGCGTTCTTCGACGTGGATCTGGAAGTGCGCCGGGGCGAGGTTGTGGGCATTGCCGGCCTTGTGGGAGCCGGTAAGTCCGAGTTGCTGCTGGCGATTTTCGGAGACTACAAGGTCAAGAAGGGCACCATCCGTGTCAACGGCGAAGCGGTCTCCATGACGTCCCCGCGCAAAGCCATCCAGCATGGGCTTGGCCTCATCCCTGACGAACGCAAGCGCCTGGGCCTGAACAGCGCGCTGGATGTCAGGAAGAATGCCACCCTTCCTTCGATGCGCAAGTTCAAGAAGTGGGGTGTGTTCATGGACGACGAGGCTGAGCTGCGAAAGTCCTACGACACCTTGGAGTCGCTTCAGCTCCGCTACTCCAACCTATGGCAGCCCACGACAAAGTTGTCCGGGGGAAACCAACAGAAGATCGTCATCGGGAAGTGGCTGATCGCCGACACAGAGATCTTCCTGATGGATGAGCCCACCCGGGGAATTGATGTGGGGGCGAAGAGCGAGATCTACAGACTCATCGCGGCTCTCACCGCCGAGGGAAAGTCGGTGATCCTCGTCTCGCCCGAGATTGAGGAACTGCTCGGCTTATCGCACCGCATATACGTCCTCTACGAAGGGCGGATCCGTGACTCCTTCGAAGGAGACCGGTTGAACCAATCTGAAGTAATGACCAGTCTGTTGGGAGCAGAGAGATGACTACCGCAACCGCAACCTACGCCGCGAAGAGCACCCGCTTCTCTGGAGGCGTGAGGGCCTTCGTCAACGAGTGGATGATCCTCTTCCTCTTCCTGGCGTTGTTCGCCATCTGCTCCGTGACCATCGACCGGTTCCTGGAACTCGGCAACCTCATGAACATCGCGCGCCAGATCTCGTTCCTGTCGATCGTGGCGTTGGGGCAGTTCTTCGTCATCCTCATCGGTCACCTGGATCTGTCGATCGGCTCGGCCATCGGGCTCCAATCGGTTCTCCTGGCCGGTCTCGTCGCGAACCAGGGGCTCAGCATCTGGGTGGCGCTCCTCATGGTCATGCTGAGTTCGATCGTCCTGGGGATGGTGAACGGGCTGTTCGTGATTTACGGCAAGGTTCCCTCCTTCATTGCAACGCTCGTCACCATGAACGTTCTGACGGGCATCGCGTTCCTGTACTCGCGCGGGCTTCCCATCAGTGGTCTGCCGAGCTGGCTCAACTATCTGGGCATGGGGTACCTGTTCTCGGTGCCTGTGCCCGTCTACCTGATGGTGCTGGTCACGGCGGCATGCTACGTCTTCACGCAGCACACCGAGCTGGGGCGGAGCTTCTACGCGGTTGGCGGTAACGCAGACGCGGCGCGGCTGTCGGGGATCAACGTGAAGTTCATCGGCATGGTGGCCTTCATCATCTGTTCGTTCCTGGCCACGCTGGGCAGCATCGGCCTGACGGCCCGCACAATGTCGGGCTCCGCCACGCTGGGCGACGCGATGCTCTTCGAGGTAATGACCGTCGTCGTCCTCGGTGGAACCTCGCTATTCGGCGGCCGCGGAAACGTCCTCGGAGTTGTGTTGGGCGCCTTCCTCATCGGTGTCATCTCCAACGCGATGGTGCTCATCGGCGTGAACACCTATTTCCAGTGGATCGTCAAGGGCCTCATCCTCATTACGGTGGTGCTCATCGACGTGAACTCCAAGCGCAAGTAGAGCAGCAGGTGCATTACCAAGGCGGTGAGAGATGCCCACTCTGAGAGACATAGCCAACGAACTCGGCGTCAGCGAGTCCACCATCTCGCGGGTCCTGAACGGCAAGGGGAGGGTGAGCGAAGAGACTCGCGAGAAGGTCCTGGCCTATGCGGGCAAGATTCACTACTTGCCGAATCAGATGGCCCAGGCCCTGAAAATGCAGCGGGTGAACTCACTTGGCGTAGTGGTACCAGACATCAGCAACGAGTTCTACGCCCTCCTCTTCAAGTCCATCGACCGGTTGGTGAGCCACGCCGGGTACACCCCGATCCTGTTCAACATTGGTGAGGACGCGGCACGCGAGGAGGCCTTCGTCACGCATCTCCGCTCGTCGACTGTGGGCGGGCTGGTAGTCGCCACCGCAGGGGCCGACGTATATTCGTCGCTGCCCGAATCGCTCCTGCAGCAGATCGTCTTCGTTGACAACCTGCCGAAGGGGGACTTCGGCTGCAACTTCGTGGGTGCCGACAACGTGGGGTCCTCCTACAGCCTGACGCAGCACCTCATCGACCGTGGCCACCGCCGGATCGCAACCGTGGTGGGGCCGGCCGGCGAATCCTCCGCTCGTGAGCGTCTCGACGGGTTCGAGGGGTGCCTGGTGGCCAATGGCCTGGCGCTCAATCCGGAGTGGATCGTGCGCACCAACTTCCAGTACGCCGACGGGTACGCCAAAGTGGGCGCCATCATGGAGGGCGATGATCGCCCGACTGCCGTGATCGCGCAGAACAACGTTCTGGCGTATGCCACTGTCCGGATGGCCCGCCAACGGGGAATGACGGTCCCCCGCGACCTCGCCGTCGCTTGTTTCGACCACATCGACACGTACGGATTCATGCGACCCGTCATCACCACGATGGTTCAGCGCGTGGACCAGATCGCCGAAAAGGCCTGGGAACTCCTCCAGGACGGCATGGACGGCCACTACAGCGGCGAGACGCACCTCTTCGATGCCGAGTTCCATCTCGGCGAAACCACCTGAGCAGCATGCGCAACGAAGCAAGACAGAAAGACAATCACATGAATCAGAACCCCATCACCGTGGTCATCGGCACCGACATGGAGACCGACGTCGGAAGCTTCACGCCCTATTACGAGGGCCTGACGAAGGGCACGCCGCTCCTCCTGGATCTCTTCGAGGAGACCGACGTGACCACCACCTTCCTGTTCACCGGGGATTCGGTGAAGGCACATCCCGAGGTGGCCCGTGAGTGCCTCGCCCGGGGCCACGAGGTGGGATCCCACTCGCTTCAGCACGAGACCGTCGGCGACCCGCTCTTCGACCTGCCCGGCACCAAGCCGATCCTGGAACACGAGGTGCTGCCCCGCCTCAGGCTCAACACCGAGCTGATCGAGCAGGCCACCGGGGTCCGCCCGGTCTCGTTCCGCTGCCCCCGGCTGTGGGGCTCCACCGCAGTGGTGAGGGCCCTGGACGAACTGGGCTACGTAGCGGATCTCACCTACCCCATGTACTTCCACCGCGAGCAGTTCGCGCCGTACTTTTCCAGCCTCGAGGACTGGACCCAGCGGGGCGATTCCTCGGTCCTGCAGATCCCGAACTTCGCCGACATGGTGATGGAGTCCAACGACCCTGGCCTGGAGCGAGATCGAGATCAATGGCCCCTGTTCCGCACCAAGGGCGGGCGGTACATGCTGGAGCGCTCGATGGCGTTCAAGCAGTTCTGCGACGGCAAGCAGATCGACACCTACCTCTGCTTCTACATCCATCCCTGGGAGTTCTGGCCCATGGAGAAGAGCTACAACTTCGGCGAGGCCACGGTGATCCCGGAGTCATTCATCACCGAGAACGTGGGTCCGGGCGCCATCGACGAACTGCGCATCCTCATCGAGGGCCTCAAGGCCGAGGGCGCGGTCTTCATGCAGGCGAAGGACGTCCCCGCTCTTGTCAGGGAGCGGCAGTCACAGCGGGTGGGTGTGTGATGGCGGGCAAGAAGACCTGGTACTTCCCCGACGGGGAACTGCCACCCCCGGGCGACGGGGACCCGCAGGGGCACGAGTCCATCATCATCCTCAACCCCAACTCGGAGGAAGCGCGGGTGGAGGTGGCCCTGTACTGGGCGGACAAAGCACCTGACAGGTTCAACGTCGACGTCGAACCGGAGCGGGTGAGGTGCCTGCGCACCAACGTGACTACCGACATGGGCGGGTTCGAACTCCCCCGCGAGGTCCAGTACGGCATCCGGCTCACCTCCGACGTGGGCATCGTCGCCCAGTACGGGCGCCTTGATGTGCGGCAGCCGAACATGGCGTTCTACACCACTCCCGGATATCACGAAGACTGAGCCAGAAGGAGACGTCATGGAAACACCGCTGCGCAGCATCCTCTTGCGTGAGGCCATGTTCGAGGCCCACGAGCAGCCTCTGCTGGACTCCCCCGGCGTGGCGGTGTCCACGTTCCGCTACGCCTCCGGCGTAGCCGCGCTGCGGCTCGTCACCGAGCGTGTCGAACTCATCGTGTTGCCATTCCGCGGGCAGCAGGTGTGGCGCTACACCGTCGATGGCGAGCCGCTGACGATGATCAGCACGTTCGACGAGCCTTCGGCGTCAACCGCGTTCGGGGAGACGTACGGCGGCTTCCTCCTGCATTGCGGGCTCTCGGGCCTGGGCGCGCCCGGGCCCGAGGACACTCACCCGCACCACGGCGAACTGCCCAACGGCCTCTTCAGTGACGCTCGCCTCCTTCTCGGGGACGGATGGGTCGCGGTTACCGGGCAGTTCCGACACCGCGTGAGCCATACGGCCGACGTCACGTTCCAACCAACGCTCACGCTTAGCGAGGACGGTACGGGCCTCGAACTCAACATCCAGATCTCGAATCATCGCAGCAACCCCTTCGGCTACACATACCTCTGCCACGTGAACTGGCCTCTCTTCGAGGGCGGGCAGCTCGTCCAACAGGTCCCGTTCGACGATCAGCACTTCGAGCTTGCTCCACACCCCGCGCAGGAGCCGGCGACGGCCGCGTACCTGGAGGGCATCCGCTCTGACCTGCGTAAGGGAGACTCCGTCGACCCCCAACGCCGGATCGTTCCCGAGTACTGCGCGATCCTCCGGCCGACACCAGACGCCGACGGATGGGCCCACTTCATGCAGACCAGGCCTGACGGGCGGGCCGCGTGCGTGAGCTACGAAACCGAACATCTGCCGTTGGCGATCAGGTGGATCTCGAACACGGGCGAGGAGCAGGCTGCCGGCTTCTGCCTGCCCGCAAGCGCCCACCATCGCGGCAGGGCGGCAGCGGACAGAGACGGTCTGGTCCGCTGGATCCCGGGCGGATCCAGCGTCGCGTTCAACATTGAGGTGGACTTCTTCGACCCTGATGAGACTGCCGCCCGGCTCCTGTGACTACCCCGCCGGGCACTCGCGGCCGGCACCTCCTCGCGACGGTAGCAATCTACGATTAGGCGCAGTACTACGGATGCAGTTGATCGACATCACGCCGCGGCGCCCACGATCGGAAAGAGATCCACGGCCCCACCGAACTGCCGTTTGAATAGGCGCCGGTGCCCGTGACCGCCTGACCTACCACACAGATGGGCGCCAGGCAGGGGCTACATAGCAGCAGATGCTGTCCAGCTAGGGGCTTTTCGGGCCCAAACACTCATAACAGTTTGGCAGTTCTCGGCGGACGGAGTATATGGTGAGCCCGTGGGGGAATGGGATGCAGCCAATGATGAAACCAACACGCCAAGAGGGTCGAACGCTCTGAGCGCCCTCCTGTACCGCATGCCCGCAGCTGTCCGGCGCCTGATCCTGATCATGTGGGATGCGCTCGCCTGGGTGCTCGCGGTGATCGTCTTCCTGTCGATGCGCGACGCGGCGCTCGAGCCCGTCCAGGCCCGGTGGGTGCTCTTCTACACCGCTGCCGCCGTGCTGCTCCAGGTCATCGGCGGCCTGAGTTCGCAGCTGTACCTCGGGCGCAACCGCATCGGCAGCTTCGCTGATGCCGCGAGGATGGGCTTCACCGTCGCCGGTGTCGCGATCCTCAACGGCACCACCTTCCTCCTGGCAGCCGACTCTTTCCCCATGCGGGCCGCAGTAGCGTTGCCGTCCCTGGCGCTGATCTTCATGGCCACGGCGCGTCTGGTCTTCCGCTCCATCGTGGAGAGTCGGCCCCGCAGCGCGGCGGCGAACGCCATCCCCACGCTGGTCTACGGCGCCGGCAACGCCGGCCACCAGGTGGCCACGCTCATGGACCTCGCCGAGGATGCGCCCTACCGCATCGTCGGTTTCGTCGACGACAACCGCGACAAGCGCAACCTCCGCGTCCGACACCACAGGGTGCTCGGCCTCGGCAGGGACATCATCAAGGTGGCCAAGGAGCGGGGCGCTCAAGCCGTCATCTTCGCCATCTCCGCCGCCAGCCCGGATCTCATCCAGCGCCTCAGCACCGCCTGCGAGGAGCACGGCCTGGACCTGCTGATCATCCCGCCGCTGCGGGAGATGGTGGGCGGCCAGGTCACCTTGGGCTCGCTGCGCCAGCTCAACGTGGCCGACCTCCTCGGTCGCCGCCCCATCAAGACCGACCTCAGCGCCATCGCCGACTACGTCACCGGCAAGGTGGTGCTCGTCACCGGCGCTGGCGGCTCCATCGGCTCCGAGCTCGCCGCCCAGGTGCACCGCCTCGGACCGGCCAAACTCATCCTGCTGGACCGCGACGAGTCCGCCCTGCACGGCGTGCAGCTCGACCTGTACGGCAACGGTCTCCTCGACACCGAGGACATGGTGCTGTGCGACATCCGCGACGAGGACGCCCTCGAGCGCGTCTTCAGCAAGCACCGCCCAGACGTGGTGTTCCACGCGGCCGCACTCAAGCACCTCCCGATGTTGGAGCGCTTCCCGACCGAGGGGTGGAAGACCAACGTGCTCGGCACCCGCAACGTGCTGCGTGCCGCCTACTCGGTGGGCGTGGAACGGTTCGTGAACATCTCCACCGACAAGGCCGCCGCGGCCACCAGCGTGCTGGGCCGCACCAAGCGCCTCGCGGAGCGGCTCACCGCCTGGTACGCCAACGAGTACCAGGTGCCGTACCTGTCCGTGCGGTTCGGCAACGTGCTCGGCTCCCGCGGCTCGGTGCTGATCTCCTTCCAGAGCCAGATCGAGAAGGGTGGCCCGGTGACGGTCACCCACCCGGACGTCACCCGCTACTTCATGACCATCCCCGAGGCGTGCGAGCTGGTGATGCAGGCTGGCGCCATCGGCCTCCCTGGCGACGTCCTGGTGCTGGACATGGGCGAGCCGGTCAAGATCCTCGACGTGGCGAAGCGGATGATCGCTGAGTCGAAGAAGGACATCGAGATCCACTTCACCGGCCTGCGCGACGGCGAGAAGATGCACGAGGTCCTCTTCAGCACAGTGGAGGCGGGCGCCCAGAGCGAGCACCCCTTGATCAGCGAGGTGCAGGTTCCTGCGCTCAACCCCGCAGAGCTTGCCGCTGACAGCGATGAAGGCGTGCTGCAAATGCTCGACTCAGACCCAACGGTGTACCCGTTGCCGGCCCTCTCTGAAAAGGTGATTTAGTGGCTGACCGCATCTACCTATCCTCTCCGGATGTCACCCAGGCCGAGGAGGACGCGCTGATTCGTGCCATCCGCTCCGGCTGGGTGGCGCCCCTCGGACCAGAGGTGGACGCATTTGAAGAGGAACTCGCCGCGTACACCGGGCGCAAGTACGCCGTCGCCCTCTCCTCCGGAACAGCGGCGCTGCACCTGGCGCTACTCAACCTCGGCGTCGGTCGCGGCGATCTCGTCCTCACCTCGAGCCTGACCTTCGCCGCAACCGCCAACGCCATCGTCTACACCGGCGCCGAGCCAGTGTTCGTCGACGCCGATGAGACCGGCAACATGAACCCTGATCTCCTTGAAGTGGCGTTCACCACACTCGCGAAGGAGGGCCGCACGGTCAAGGCCGTCGTCCCTGTCGATCTGCTGGGCAAGGTGGTCAACCACGAGCGCATCGACGCCATCGCCGCCGCCCACGGCGTCCCGGTGCTCTCCGACGCCGCAGAGTCGCTCGGCGCCACTCGCTACGGCCGTTCCGCCGGCGCTTTCGGCGAAGCGGCAGCGATCTCCTTCAACGGCAACAAGATCATGACGACGTCTGGAGGCGGCGCTCTGCTCACGGACGACGAAGAGTTCGCGCAGCGCACGCGCTACCTGGCGACACAGGCCCGTCAGCCCGTGGTGCACTACGAGCACACCGACATTGGCTACAACTATCGGATGTCCAACATCTTGGCGGCGCTGGGACGGGCCCAGCTATCGCGCCTTGACGAGATGATCGACCGCCGGCGCCAGCACCGCATCGCCTATCGAGAACTCTTCACTGACGTGCCGGGTGTGACTCTCTTCGGGGAACCTTCTGGGGCGGACGGTGGCGAGACCCACGACAACTTCTGGCTGACCTCCATTCTGGTGGATCCCGAGGCTGCCGGGTTCTCTTCAGAGGACCTTCGGGATGCGCTGGGGATCCGCAGCATCGAATCGCGACCCCTCTGGAAGCCGATGCACCTGCAGCCGGTCTACGCCTCAGCCACCGCCTTCATCGATGGAACAGGCGAGCGCCTATTCAAGGACGGATTGTCACTCCCGAGCGGCTCGGTACTCGACCCCTCCCGTTTTGCCCGGGTTGCGGAAGCCATCACGGCGTTCTTGGACAGCACGCGTGCGGCAGCGTAACAACCGCCGCCGCTACGACACGGTTAAGCGCGGCATGGACATCGCGGCCAGCGCAGTCGGCCTAGTCGTTACTGCCCCTCTGCAGTTGGCAGTAGGCGTGATGGTGCTCGTGAAGCACGGACGCCCTGTTCTGTTCCGCCAGGAGCGACCAGGGCTCAACGGCCAGGTCTTCGAGCTTGTGAAATTCAGATCCATGCGGCACCCCGATATTGACCGCGTCAGCGACGATGAGCGCCTGACACCCTTCGGTCGGGCGATTCGGGCGACAAGCCTGGACGAACTACCCACACTGTGGAACGTGCTAAAGGGCGACATGAGCTTAGTCGGCCCACGCCCGCTGCGGACCCATTACCTTCCCCTGTACAGCCCAATGCAGGCGCGACGACACGAAGTTCGCCCGGGAATCACGGGGTTGGCGCAAGTGCGGGGCCGGAACCTGCTCACGTGGGAGAAACGTTTCGAACTGGATGTCCACTACGTCGACACTCGATCGGCCTGGCTCGATTTACGGATCCTTGTGGAGACCTTAACTACCGTCCTACATCGCACAGGGATTTCCGCCGAGGGCGAAGCAACCATGACCCCCTTCCGGGGTACGAAATGGGGCGGCGATGAACGCTGACAATGGGCCTCTAACCATTATCGGCGCGGGTAGCTACGCGTCAACGATCGTGGAACTCGCTGAGTCCTGTGGTTACAGCGTGGACGCGTTGCTGGACGACGATCCTGTAAAGGTGGGCTCGGACATCGACGGGATACGGGTGGACGGCCCGATTGCAGCCGCCCTTGAGCGCCTGCCCGACGGCGCGTCAGTTGCCGTGGCGATCGGCCACAACGACACACGCCTCAAGTGGTTGATGGAATGTCGTCACCGGGGCCTGACGACGCCGCACCTGATCAGCCCACACGCGGTGGTCAGCCCTCGGGCGGACATTGGAGACGCTGTCTACCTGCATCCCGGTTGCCACGTATGGAGCCATGCCTCGCTTGCTCTTGGCACCATACTCAGTCCACATGCAACTGTCGCCCACCATACGTCCCTCGCCGCCAGCTGCTTCGTCTCATCAGGAGCAAACGTGGGCGCCTCGATCACCGTTGGGGAGGCGTCCATGTTCGGGATGGCCTCGGCAGTCTCGACTGGGGTCAGACACGTTTCGCCGCACACTTTGGTCGGCGCTGGCGCCGTCGTGATCCGAGACACTGAGCCATACGGTGTCTACGTGGGCAACCCTGCTCGGCTACTGAGAGTTCAGACACCGTGAAGATCCTGATCCTGACGCAGTACTACACTCCCGAAAACACCCTGATCTCCCCGACCCCGGCCCGCGCTCTCCAAGCCAAAGGGCACGAGATTAGGGTGTTGACGGGGTATCCCAATTATCCGGAAGGGCGACTGTTTGACGGGTACAAGCAGCGCTGGCGTAGCTGGGAGACCGTTGACGGAGTACAGGTCATGCGCGTTCCCCTCTTTGCAGACCACTCGCAGACTCCGATTAGGAGGATCGCGAACTACAGTTCATTTGCGTTCTCATCGGCCAGCGCTCGCTCGTTGGCGAGGTGGGCCGACGTGGTCTACGTGTATGCGACTCAGATGACGCCGGCATTGGGCCCTTGGCTATGGCGGCTTGCCGGCGGTGCGCCCTACGTCCTGCATGTCCAGGATCTCTGGCCTGACTCGATAACTGGTTCCTCTTTGGTTGGAACGGGTGTGACGTCGCGCGTGATCGAAAGGGCCCTCAAGCCGTGGCTCACTTCGGTCTATAGTCGCGCGGGTGGGGTCATCGGGATTGCGCCCACGATGGTGGCCACATTGCTAGAACGAGGGAGTCCCCCAGCGAGGACGCATCTGGTCTACAACTGGGCCGAGGAGGATTCGATTGGGCCATGTCCAACCGGGCTCGCGGCGGAGCAGCCCCAGGGAGCACGCATTCTGTACGGTGGAAACGTTGGCGACATGCAGGATTTGGACACCGTAGTCACCGCTGCCCACAGGGCTGCCCACGCCGGAGTAGAGTTGGCCATCGTCGGGAGCGGCATCGCGCTTCCGCGCATACGGGCCCTTGCTGATTCCTTAGGTGCAACCAACGTGACCTTCCACGGGCGTGTGCCCCGTGCGAAGATGAGTTCCTACTACGCTTGGTGCGACTTTGCCGTCGTCTCCCTGAAAGACCTGCCGAACTTCCGAGGCACCGTGCCGTCGAAGTTACAAGCGTCCCTGTCCCATGGAACACCGGTAATTGTTACGGTCCAAGGCGACGTCAGAGCGATAGTTGACTCCTTGGGAGTGGGATTTGCAGCGGATGCTGAAGACGTCGATTCCCTCAAAGAAGCGTTTGTAATGGCTGCTGACCTGAGCGCCGCCGAGCTAGCTGCGATGAGAGCCCGTGCGCGGTCAGCATATGTCTCCGAGTTTTCGGCCTCGGCCGGAATCGCTTCACTCGAGCGAGTTCTGCTCACCGCCAGCGCCCTGTAGCCATGGCGAGTCGGATGGACCGGGACTGCTGCACGTTTTGGTGACAGGTTGGGTTAGGCGGCTTGGAGGGCCGTTGTGGTCATGATGGTCTCGTATTCGACGGGGGTCAACCGGGCGAGTCGTGGTTGGCGGCGTCGGCGGTGATAGGTGCGTTCGCTCCAGGTGATGATCGCCAGCCGGAGGTCCTGTCTGAATCGCCCCGGGTCGGGTGGAGGGTCTGAAATCCCGAGAGGATGATGACCATGCCAGCACCGAGGAAGTACCCGCCGGAGCTTCGTGAGCGTGCGATGCGGCTTGTTGCCGAGGCCAGGAGAGAGGATCCGGAGTTGTCGTTGAACGCGGCGGTGATCCGCGTCGGGCAGCGCGTCGGGGTCAATCCCGACACGCTGCGAGGCTGGTGCAAACAGGCCGCGATCGACGCGGGCGAACGTCCCGGAACCACGACGAGCGAGGCGCAGCGCATCAAGGCGCTCGAGGCCGAAGTGCGGGAGCTGAAGCGTGCCAATGAGATTTTGTTGGCGGCGTCCTCTTATGTGGGTGATCGCTGTCAAGCGGTGGCTTGATCGAGGCCTTCGAGGAGGTTGGTGTAGATCTCGGCGC
>NZ_BAABLV010000041.1:0-181438 GCF_039544535.1 Tessaracoccus lubricantis | reverse complement strand
GCGGGCATCTTGAGATGAGTCAACGAATCGGCCTACGCGGGCATCTAGCGTGAGTCAACTCGCCGATTTGTGTTCTGGCGAGGGCTTCCCTATAGTTGGACGAGCGACGCGGGGTGGAGCAGCTCGGTAGCTCGCTGGGCTCATAACCCAGAGGTCACAGGTTCAAATCCTGTCCCCGCTACTACCGGAGGAACTCCCGGCCAGGTGACTGGCCGGGAGTTCCTGCATCTGCGGCCCGGCCATCGCGCCCTCGACGCCGGTCACCTCCCCAGGAGTTCGAGCGCCTGGTCCAGGACCACCTCGAACCATGCGGCCGGATCGGCGAAGGCGTCCGCGCCGAACTCCTCGAACGACTCGGCCCGCACGGCCCCGAGCACCAGGAGCCAAGCGGACAGGCCCCTCGACATCGCAGAGGCACCAAGCCCGGGGTGGACCTGGCCCACCATCCTCATGATCGGCGCCAGTGCCGCCGCCGCTCGAGGGTCCTCGTCGGAGCGTCCCGGGGCCATGTCGGAGAACGCCTCCAACAGTCGGTTGGTCACGCGGGTCCCAGGCCCCCCGGTCTGCTCGCCCGGCGCATGGTAACCAGGGACGGGGGAGCCGTACACCAGTGCGAACTGCTCAGGATGGTCGAGCGCCCACGCACGGACCGCCCTCCCGATCTGGCGGAAGCGCTCCTCGGCCGAAGCGCCCGGAATGAGCGCGGCGTCGACGGCGTCGCCGAGCGAGTCGTAGGCCTGCACGATCAACAGCGTGAGCAACTCGTCACGGCTGGCCACGTACCGGTAGACGGCAGAGGAGACCATGCCCAGGTCGCGGGCGACGGCCCTGAGGGACAGCCCGGCGGCGCCGTCGCGGGCCAGGTGGCGACGGCCCGTGTCGAGGATCGCGCGCTCGGTCTCTGCACGCTTGCGCGCGCGCTTGCCGGGGTTCTCCGCGGTGGGTGCACTCATCATCCGGCCATGATGCCACGTGTGGGAGCAGTGCTCTTGCTTTGGGGGTGCCGACACGAGTCGGTAACGGTTGGCCGCGTCGCTTGACCGCCGCAGGATACGGGAGCACGATTGCCTCCAACTTGAACGATCAAGGGGGTGAGATGAACAAACCCACGCTGGCGAGCCTGGCCGCCGAGCTGAACCTGTCGCGGCAGACGGTCTCGAACGTCATCAACTTCCCGGACCGAGTGCGCCCCGAGACGCGGGCGCGGGTCCAGGAGGCCATCGAGCGTTCCGGCTACCGTCCGTCCGCGGCGGCGCGCGCGCTGCGCAACCAGCGCGCGATGGCGCTGGGGCTGAGGCTCAGCAACCCCCGAAATGGCATCAGCGGCTCGATCATGGACTCGTTCACCCACTCGCTCGTGGAGCGGGCAGACCAGAGCGGCTACCGCGTCGTGCTGTTCCCGGCGCGCACCAACGACGAGGAGGTCGACAAGCTCGTCGAGCTGCGCCGCACCCTCGCGATCGATGCGTGCATCCTCACCGACACGTGGCTCGATGACACCAGGCCGGCACAGCTGACCGAGGCCGGCGTCCCGTTCGCGTCGTTCGGCCGACCCTGGGGGTCGGTGGACCACGGCCGCTGGGCGGACGTCGACGGACGGGCCGGCGCCGCCGAGGCGGCGGCCTACCTGCGCGCCCAGGGCCACGAGCGCATCGGTTACCTGGGGTGGTCCGACGGCTCCCCGGTGGGCAAGGACAGGCGGGCCGGCTGGGCCGGCGCCCTCGGCCTGTCCGCGGCCGCGGAGGAACAGCTGGCCGTGGAGGTGGAGGACACGGTCGACGACGGCGCGGAGGGCATGAAGGAACTGCTCGCGAGGGGAGCCACGGCCGTGGTCTGCGCGTCCGACACGCTCTCGCTGGGGGCCTACACCGTGCTGCGTCGCCGGGGAGCGTCCGGCCGCTGGATCATCGGGTTCGACAACACCCCCGTCGCCCGCGAACTGGGCATCTCCAGCATGGTGCAGCCGGTCGAGGACGTGGCCGCCACCGTGCTCGACATGGTGCTGCGGCAGATCGCGGACCCGGCGGTGGAACTGCGGGGCGTGCTGGTGCCCCCCGTACTGGTGGCGCGCGACGGGTCAGGGGTCATCGGGTCTGGATACACTGATGACGCTCCAGCCCCCCTCGAAGGGAACACCACACATGCGCCGTAGCAGCCTGTCGGTGGCCGTCATCCTGGCCCTCGTAGCGTCGATCGTGCTGAGCGCCTGTACGCGGCCCGACACCGGGTCGCCGACGGAGGGCGGCACGCTGAACATCGGCGTGACCACGCGCCCCGATGGACTCGACCCCATCACCGTCGCCGGCGCCGGCACCCCGTTCGTGCTGCTCTACAACGTCTACGAGACGTTGGTGAAGGTCGACTCCGACGCCAACATCAAGCCGCTGTTGGCCACGGAATGGACCGTCTCCGACGACTCGCTGGTCTACACCTTCACGCTCGACCCCGGTGCGAAGTTCGCCTCCGGTGCGCCGTTGGACGCAGAGGCCGTCGTGGCCAACTTCGAGCGCAACCGGGGCGAGACGGCCACCGCGCAGATCCGTGACAAGTGGGGCCCTGTCGACACCATCGAGGCCGTCGACCCCGCCACCGTCGAGGTGACGCTGACCCGGCCGTCGCACGCCTGGCTGTATGACCTCAGCGGCCCCATGGGCATCGTCGCCGACCCTGCCGCTTTCGCCACGATCAACACCACCCCGGCCGGTTCCGGCCCGTACACCTTCGGCGAGTGGGAGGAGGGCTCCTACATCCGGCTCGCCTCCAACGACGCCTACTGGGGCACCCCCGGGCGCTTCACCGACGTGTACTTCCGCTACTACTCCGACCCCAATGCCATGAACGCGGCGATGTTGTCCGGCCAACTCGACATCATCTCGAACCTCACCGTGCCGCAGTCGATCGAGCAGTTCCGCGACGAGTCGCGCTACACCATCCACGAGGGGACCACCACCGGTGAGGTCGTCCTGGGCTTCAACCACGGGTCGGCGCCGCTGCAGGACCTCAAGGTCCGCCAGGCGATCAACCACGCCATCGACAGGCAGACCCTCGTCGACGCGGTGTGGGCCGGCATCGGACCGCTGATCGGCTCCCACGTCCCGCCGACCGACCCCTGGTACGAGGACCTGTCGCAGGCCTACCCCTACGACCCCGCCAAGGCACGCGAACTGCTCAAGGAGGCCGGCCACGAGACAGGGCTCACCCTGCGCCTTCGAGTGCCGGTGCTGCCGTACGCACCGCCGTCGGCCCGATTCATCGCGGAGCAGCTGGGCGAGGTGGGCATCGACGTGGTCGTCGAGGAACTCGAGTGGGGCCGTTGGCTGGAACAGGTCTACGCCAACCACGACTACGACATGACGATCGTGGCCCACGTGGAGCCCCGCGACATGACCGCATTCTCCTTCGAGGGGAACTACTGGGGCTACGACAACCCCGACTACAACCGCCTCCTCGAGGAGGCTGACGCCTCGCTGACGGAGGACGAGCAGGTCGCCAAGCTGAAGGAGGCCGCCCGGCTGCTCTCCGACGACGCGGCCGCCGACTGGCTGTTCCTCCTGCCCAGCATCATCATCACCACCCCCGACATCTCGGGCGTCCAGGTCAACCAGATCTCCCTGTCGTTCGACCTGACGATGCTCGCCAAGGGTTGATCCCGGGTGGCCCTGCGGCGGGTGCTGGTACGGGCGGCCTGGCTGCTGGCGAGCCTCCTACTGGCGTCGTTCCTGATCTTCGTGGTGGCCAACGCGCTGCCGGGGGACATGGCGCAGATCATCCTGGGCTCCAACGCGGCACCGGGCGAGGCGGAGGCGCTGCGCGAGCGCCTGGGGCTCAACCGCCCGTTCATGCTGCGCTACCTCGAGTGGCTGTGGGGCGTGCTGCGGTTCGACTTCGGCGCGTCCTACATCAGCGGGCGCGCCGTCGCACCGCTGATCGCCGCCCGCCTCGAGGTGACGCTGTCGCTGACCATCCTCGGCATGCTCGTCGCGGTGCTCGTCGCATTGCCGGTGGGCGCGTACGCGGCGGTCCGACGGCGGCACGCCGACGGCGCGGTCGTCTCGGCGCTGTCCCAGGTGGGGCTGGCCGTCCCGGCGTTCTGGGCAGGCATCTGGCTGGTGATCATCTTCGCCATCCAGCTGCGGTGGCTCCCCGCGGGCGGGTACGTCTCCTACTGGGACTCGGTGGGGCAGTGGTTGACCCGGCTCATCCTGCCCGTGATCTCACTGGCCCTGGTGCAGGGCAGCGTGATCTCCCGGTACGTCCGCTCGTCGGTGGTCGAGGTGATGCAGGAGGACTACTTCCGCACGGCGCGTGCCGTCGGCTGGTCGCGCGGCGGGGCCCTGTTCAGGCACGGCCTGCGCAACATCGCGATCTCCCTGCTGACGGTCATCGGCCTGCAGCTGGCCACGCTGCTGGTGGGGGCCATCATCATCGAACAGGTCTTCGCCCTGCCGGGCCTGGGCTCCGCACTCCTGCTGGCCGTCTCGCAGCGCGACCTCGCCGTCGTCCAGGCCATCGTGTTGTTGCTGGTCTGGAGCGTGCTGGTGATCAACTTCGTCGTCGACGTCACCTACCAACTCATCGACCCGCGGCTGCGACGGGCGGCTGAGACCCCATGAAGCGCGCCACCCTCCACACGGGGCTCACCCTCATCGCCGTCATCGTGCTGCTGGCGGTGGTGGGGATCTTCTGGACGCCGTACAGCCCCACCGCAATGGTGGGCGACCGGCTGCTTGGCCCCGGTTGGCCGCACCTCCTGGGCACCGACGGGTTCGGCGCGGACATCTTCTCGCGCATCATCAACGGCGCCAAGATCGTGCTCCTCGTGGGCATCGTGTCGGTCAGCGGTGCCGCGCTCGTCGGCGTGCCCGCCGGAATCTTCGCCGGCATGAAGCGCGGCTGGGTCGGGGAGATCCCCGCCAGGCTCGCCGACATCCTGTACGGATTCCCGGCGCTCCTGCTCGCCATCCTCTTCGCCGCCGCGCTGGGCGGCTCCACCTGGACGGCGATGCTGGCCATCTCGATCGCCACCATCCCGGCGTTCGTCCGGATCGCGCGCGCGGCGACACTGCAGGTGATGGCGCAGGGCTACGTCGAGGCGGCGCGCCTGAGCGGCACGCCCGGGCGGTCCGTGGCGGTGCGTCACGTCCTGCCCAACATCGCCCCGGTGTTGGGGGTGCAGGCCTCCGTCAGCTTCGGCATCGCCATCCTCGCGGAGGCAGGCCTCTCGTACCTCGGGCTCGGCTCGCGGGCCTCGGAGCCGACGTGGGGCCGCATGCTGCGCGAGGCGCAGGACTACATCTTCAGCGAGCCGGTGCAGGCGCTGTGGCCGGGCCTGGCCATCGCCGTGGCCACGATGGGCTTCAACCTGCTCGGCGACGGCCTGCGCGACCTGCTCGACCCCCGGCTGAGGGAGCTGCGATGACCCCCGCCACCGACGCACCGACCCTGGAGGTCACCGACCTGACGGTCACGTTCGGCCGCCGCAGGCAGAAGGCCGTCGACGGCGTCTCGTTCACCGTCGCGGCGGGGGAGACTCTGGGCATCATCGGGCAGTCGGGGTCGGGGAAGTCGGTCACGGCCCTGGCGATCATGGGCCTGCTGCCGGAACACGCCGTGGTCAGCGGCTCCATCCGGTTCGGCGGCCGCGAGCTCGTCGGGCTGGGCGAGCGGGAGTACCGCGGGTTGCGCGGCGACGACCTGGCGATGATCTTCCAGGAACCGATGACCGCGCTCGACCCGACGATGCGGGTGGGGCGCCAGATCGGTGAGGTCGTGGCGCTGCACCACAGCGACAGGCGCGGCGGCATCCGCGGGGAGGTGCTCACCTGGCTCGGCCGGGTCGGGATCGACGAGCCGGAGCGCATCGCCGATTCGTTCCCCCACGAGCTGTCCGGCGGCCAACGGCAGCGCGCGCTGATCGCGATGGCGCTGGCGAACCAGCCACGCCTCGTGCTGTGCGACGAGCCCACCACGGCGCTGGACGTGCTCGTGCAGCGGCAGATCCTCGCGCTGCTGCGCGAGCAGCTCGAGGGCCGCTCGGCCATCTTCGTCTCGCACGACCTCGCCGTCGTGCGCCAGACCGCCACTCGCGTCGTCGTGATGCTGGAGGGCCGGATCGTCGAGGAGGGCCCCATCGAGGCCGTCATCGCGCAGCCTCGCCACCCGTACACGCGGGGCCTCATCGCCTCGGCGCGGATCGACCGGGTGCCGCCCGGGCAGCGCCTCCCGTCGGTGGCCGACTTCTACCGGGTGGAGGGGCAGTGAGCATCGTCGAATTGCGCGGCGCGGGCGTCACCTACCGGCGCGGCGGCAGGCCCTTCGTGGCGCTGCACCCGTCCGACGTGGTGATCCGGCCGGGCGAACGCGTGGGGGTGGTCGGCGGCTCAGGGTCCGGCAAGACGACGATGGCCAGGCTGATGCTGGGCCTCGTGCCCCCGTCAGAGGGGGACGTGCTGTTCGACGGCCGCTCGATCGTCAGCCTCCCGGAGCGTCGTCGGGGCTGGCTCCGGGCCGCCGCGTCGATGGTGTTCCAGGACCCCAACTCCTCGCTCAACCCCCGGATGAGGCTGCGCGACATCGTGGCCGAACCGCTGCGCTCGCCGGTGCTGCAGGGGCGCGGCGACGTGCCCGCGCCCACCGTCGACGTCCTGGCAGGGGCGCTGCAGGGAGTGGGCATCGACGCCGGCATGCTGGAGCGCTACCCGCACCAACTCTCGGGCGGGCAACGCCAACGGATCGCCATCGCCCGTGCGCTGATCTCAGACCCCGCCTTCCTCGTCGCCGACGAGCCGGTCTCGGCCCTCGACGTCTCGGTGCGCGCCCAGGTGCTCAACCTGCTCACCGACGAGGTCGCGGAGCGCTCGCTGGCGCTCGTACTGGTCTCGCACGACCTTGCGATCGTGCGGCACATGTGCGAGCGCGTGCTGGTCGTCGAACGCGGTCGGATCGTCGAGCAGGGCGCCGTCGGCGACGTGCTGGACAGCCCGCAGCACCCCTACACGCGGGCGCTGGTGGACGCGACGCTGACGCTTTAGCTGGTAGCGGACTGGACTGGACGCCCGAGCGGCGCACCCGCCGGGGAGCGTAAAGTGGCCCCTCGTGAAGGCACTCCTCCTTGAGAACATCCATGCAGACGCAGCCAAATCCCTCGAGGCCAAGGGCTTCGAGGTGGAGACCCGCTCCGGCGCCCTCGCCGAGCGAGACCTGATCGCCGCCCTCGACGGCGTCGACTACCTCGGGATCCGATCGCGCACGCACGTGACGCGCCAGGTGCTCGAGTCGGCCACCGAGCTGCAGTCCGTGGGCGCCTTCTGCATCGGCACCAACCAGATCGACCTCGAGGCCGCCACCGAACTGGGCGTGGCGGTGTTCAACGCGCCGTACTCCAACACCCGCTCGGTCGTGGAGCTGGCCATCAGCGAGATCATCGCCATGGCGCGCCGCCTCACCGACCGCAACCGCGACATGCACAACGGCGTCTGGGACAAGTCCGCCATCGGCTCGCACGAAGTGCGCGGCCGCACGCTCGGCATCGTCGGCTACGGCAACATCGGCTCGCAGCTGTCGATCGTGGCGGAGGCCCTGGGCATGCGGGTGCTCTTCTACGACATCGCCGACCGCCTCGCGCTGGGCAACGCCCGCCGCGTCGGCTCACTCGACGAACTGCTGGGCTCGGCGGAGACCATCTCGCTGCACGTCGACGGCCGCTCCGAGAACAAGAACATGTTCGGTGCCGCCGAGTTCGCCAAGATGCGCCCGCGCTCGCTGTTCCTCAACCTCTGCCGCGGCCCCGTCGTCGACCTCGACGCGCTGCACGACAACCTCGTCAGCGGCCACATCGCCGGCGCCGCCATCGACGTGTTCCCCACGGAGCCCAAGAGCAAGGACGAGCCGTTCGTCTCGAAGCTGCAGGGCCTCAGCAACGTCATCCTCACCCCGCACGTGGGCGGCTCCACCCAGGAGGCGCAGGAGGACATCGGCCGCTACGTCGCCGGCAAGATCAACGACTACGAGACCACCGGGTCCACGTCGATGAGCGTCAACCTGCCCGAGGTGGCGGCCGGCCCGCTGCGCGAGCGTCGCATCGTCCACCTGCACCACAACGTGCCGGGTGTCATGGCGCGCCTCAACTCGCTGCTGGCCAAGCACGACATCAACATCCTGTCGCAGACGCTGTCGACGAAGGGTGCGCTGGGCTACGCCATCACCGACATCGCCGCGGCCGACGTCGACGGCCTGCTGGCCGAGCTCGAGGGGCTGGACGAGACGTTGCGCGTCCGGGTGCTCTGAGCCCGGCCGACCCCGTCAGCGGAGGTAGTTCAGCGCGGCGTCGTGGAGGAGCCCGTTGGTGGCCAGCGCCCCCGGGCCCTTCACGCCGTCCTCGCCGCTCAGGTTCGTGAAGCGGCCGCCCGCCTCACGCACGATGATGTCGAGCGCGGCCATGTCGTACAGCTCGAGCTCCGGCTCGGCCGCCACGTCGACGCAGCCCTCTGCCACCAGCATGTAGCTCCAGAAGTCGCCGTAGGCCCGGGTGCGCCACGACGCCCGCATGAGGTCGATGAAGCCCTGGCCCTTGCCGGAGTCCACCCACTCCGCGATGTCGGAGTAGGACAGCGACGAGTCCTCCACCTGCGATACCTTGCTGACGCGCAACTCGGTGGCGTTGAGGATGGATCGGCCGGTGTAGGCGCCGCCACCTTCGGAGGCCCACCAGCGGCGGCCCAGCGCGGGGGCCGACACGACGGAGGCGACGATGCGGCCCTCCACCTCGAGCGCGATCAGGGTGGCCCAGACCGGTACGCCGCGCAGATAGTTCTTGGTGCCGTCGATCGGGTCGATGATCCAGCGGCGCGGCGAGTCGCCACTGTCGGCGAACTCCTCGCCATGCACCGCGTCACGGGGACGGGTGCGGGCCAGCGTGCGTCGGATCGCCTCCTCGACGGCGGTGTCGGCCTCCGTGACGGGCGTGGCGTCGGGCTTCGAACGGACCTGGAGATCCAGCGCCTTGAACCTGCTCATCGAGAGCGAGTCGGCGTCGTCTGCCATGAGGTGCGCAAGGCGCACGTCGTCGGTGAGGTCCTTGGTTTGTGCCATGACCCCACCGTAGCGGGAACGTCAGATGAAGGCCGCTTCCATCCGCCGGAACGACGCGAGCCGCTCCGGCGACAGCCGACCGTCGGCAACGGCGTCATCGAAGGCGCAGTCCACCGCGCCGGTCTCGTGCTTGCAGCCGCGTGGGCAGTCCTCGGCGATCTCCCTCAGGTCGGGGAAGGCGCCGACCACGGATTCGGGGGAGACGTGCATGATGCCGAACGAGCGCACGCCCGGCGTGTCGATGATCCAGCCGCCGCCGGGCAGCTCCATGGCGAGCGCCGAGGTGGACGTGTGGCGCCCCTTGCCGGTGAGTTCGCTCACCTCGCCGGTGGCGCGGTTGGCGTCAGGGATGAGCCTGTTCACCAGGGTGGACTTGCCGACGCCCGAGTGGCCGACGAACACCGTCACCCGGCCCCCGATGGCGTCGCGGATCTCGCTGAGGTCGGCGTCGGGCTCGGTGACCAGGATCGGGACGCCCAGCGGCTCATAGGCGTGCTTGAGTTCGTCGGGCGAGGCCAGGTCCGCCTTCGTCAGGCACAGCACCGGCTCGATGCGTGCGTCGTAGGCCGCCACGAGGATGCGGTCGATCATGCCCATCCGGGGCTGTGGGTCCGCCAGCGCCGTCACGATGAACAGCTGGTCCGCATTGGCGACGATGGGCCGCTCGAAGGAGTCGGCGTCGTCGGCGCTGCGGCGCAGCATGGTGGAGCGCTCGAGCACCTCCACGATGCGGCTGAGGCTGCCCTCCTCGCCGCTGACGTCGCCGTCGAGGCGCACGTTGTCGCCGACGACCACCCCGCCCTTGCGGTCGATCAGCCGGCCGCGCACCGCGGTGACGTGCCGCCCGTCCAGCAGGCACCGGTACCGGCCGCGGTCCACCGAGATCACGCGCGCGACGGGCAGCGCCGAGTAGTCGGGGCGTTCCTTGGTGCGCGGCCGGGTGCGGCGACGTGGCCGGTCGAAGTCCTCGACGTCGCGATCGTGCTTCTCCCAGCGGTTGTTCAACCGACCAGCCTCGCCCAGTCCTGGGGGAAGGCCGGCATGGTCTTGGAGACGCACTGGAGGTCCGTGACCGTGATGCCGGGCTGCTTCAGTGCCACGAGCGCCGCGAAGTGGACCATGCGATGGTCGGCGTAGGTCTCGACCTCGGCCCGCGTGAGGCCGGTGCCGCCCTCGATGGTGAGCCCATCGTCGGTCTCCTCTGCGCGGATGCCGAGCTTGCGCAACTCGGCGACGAGCGCGGCGAGCCTGTCAGTCTCGTGGCCCCGGATGTGCGCCACGCCGCGGATCCGGGTGGTGCCGTCCGCCACCGCGGCGAGCGCCGCGATCGACGGGGTGAGCTCAGATGCGGTGGTGAGGTCCACGTCGATGCCGCGCAGCTGCTCGGGGCCGCTGACGGTGACCTTGTCGGCGTCGCGTTCGACGGTGGCGCCCATGCGCTCGGCGATCTCCAGGAAGAGCGCACCCGGCTGCAGTGAGCTACTCGGCCAGCCGGGCACCGTGACCCGTCCGCCCGTGGCTGCTGCAGCGGCCAGGAACACCGAGGCGTTGGTGAGGTCCGGCTCGATCGTGAGGTCACGGGCTGCGATGGTGCCGGGGGCGACGACCCACGTGCGCTCGTCGGGCTCCTCGACGTGCACCCCACGGGCCCGCAGCATCTCGACCGTCATGGCGATGTGCGGGCGCGAGGGGAGCCTCTCACCGGTGTGCCGGACGGTCAGGCCACTGGGGAGGAGGGCGCCGATCAGCAACAGCCCGGAGACGAACTGGCTGGAGCCCGAGGCGTCGACGGAGGCCTCGGAGCCGAGGCTGGCCGGCGGCACGAGGCGGAAGGGGATGGCGTCTGCCGACACGAGCGCGCCGAGCTGCCGCAGGCCGTCGAGGATGGGGGCCATGGGACGCTCGGAGGCGTGCGGGTCACCGATGAACGAGCTGGGCCCGTCAGCAAGCAGCGCGATGGGCGGCACGAATCGCATGACGGTGCCGGCGAGGCCGCAGTCGATGTCGGCGGCGCCGCGGAACCGTACCGGCGGGATGACGCGCAGCGCCTCCCCGTCCGGCTCGAGCGAGACACCGAGCGCGCGCAGCGCCTCGATCATCAACCGTGAATCGCGCGAGTCGAGGACACCGCGCAGCGTGCTGGGCCCGTCGGCGAGCGCGGCGAGCACCAGCGCGCGGTTGGTCTCCGACTTGGAGCCCGGGACAGTCAGTTCCCCCACGACGGGGGAGGAGGCGGAGGGGAGGGGCTGGCTGGTCAAGGAGTAACGGCCTCGATCTTCTTGCTGAGCTTCTTGGCCTGCTTGCGGGCCTTCCGGCTGACGTCGCTGCTGATGGCGGAGACCTTCTTCTCCGTCACCTTGGCAGCGTGTGCGGAACGCCATGCGAGGCTGGGCCGGCCCTGGAGGTCCTGCGTTGCGAGCACGGCCGCTCCGAGCAGCGCCGCGTTGCGCAGAATCTCCGGGCGGGCGTGCTCCTTGGCCTCCTGGGTGGCGTGCTTGCCGGGCATCGAGACGGCCAGGTTCAGCACGCTGGCCTTCGCCAGCAGCAGCGCACCGATGCGGCGGCCGAGGCCGGTGGCGAACATGGCGCCGCCCACGATCTGGGCCACGCCCGAGATCCGCACCCAGGTCTCTGCCTTCTCGGGGACGTATGACGCAAGGTCTGCGGGCACCACGCGCTGGATGAGCGGGGCCACCTTGTGGGTGAACGCCTCGGCGTCCGGCGCGGTGTCTGCGGGCTTGGTCACCGCCTTGACACCTTCGGAGATGTAGTAGCTGGCGAACAGGCTTCGGGCTACGAATCGCAAGAGACTCATGGAAGCACCCTACTAGCCTTGATGTCATGTGTGGACGGTATGCCGCGACGGCCAACCCCAGCGAGCTGGTGGAGGAGTTCGAGATCTCCTTCATCGACGACGAGATGGCGGAGGTGGCCACCCCCCGCTTCAACATCGCACCCACCGACGTCGTGCCCGCCGTGGTCGAGCGCGAGAAGGACGGCGAGGTCACCCGGAAGCTCGTGCCGCTCACGTGGGGCCTGGTGCCCAGCTGGTCGAAGTCGGCCAGCGGGGGAGCCCGACTGATCAACGCACGCATGGAGACGGTGACGAAGAAGCCCTCCTTCCGGCGAGCGGCCGCAGCGCGGCGCTGCCTGCTACCGGCGCTGGGCTATTACGAGTGGCGCGAGGAGGAACTGGCCGGCGCGAAGAAGCCCGTCAAGCAGCCGTACTTCCTCACCCCGCCGTCGGGCCTCATGGTGATGGCCGGGCTGTACGAGTTCTGGAAGGGGCCCGACGGCTGGCTGTCGACCACGACCATCATCACCACCGAGGCCACCGACGAGTACGGCTGGGTGCACGACCGCATGCCCATGGTGGTGCCGCGCGACAGTTGGGACGACTGGCTGGACCCGCACCTGACCGACGGTGACGCCGCCGTCGCGATGCTGACCGCCCCGCTGGACCTGGGGCACCGCAAGGTGTCGCGCGAGGTGAACAAGGTGGGCACCGAGGGGCCCCAGCTCGTGGAGCCCGTCAGCTGAACATCACGATGTTGTTGAACACCCAGGCGTTGGCCTGGCCGAAGCGGTAACCGCCCGAGGCCGACGGAGTCGCCGAGTAGACGGTGGTGAGCGTGTAGGAGCGACAGGCGCCCCTGCCGGTCTGCGCGGTGTCGCACTCCGTGCGCCACTGGCGGCCGCCGGAGGTGAACCCGTCCATGTCATGGTGGGCCAGGGGGTTGGCGCCCCACGCGCTGCGGGTCATCAGCGGCAGGTACGTGAGGTTGTTGAACGCCCAGCCGTTGCGGCGCACGAACTGGCCGTCCTCGATGACCACCACCGTGGCCCAGATGTCGGTGCGGCACCGCTCCGTGGCGGAGTACGGCTCACACTGCGTGAACCACTGGCGGCCGTTGTAGCTGTGCGTCCCGGCGAGCGTGTAGGGCGCGGTGCGCTGGAACTGCTTGGCCGGCGGCTTCGTCGGGCCGGGGGTGGCGGTCGCGGTCCGGGTCGGCGTCGGGCTCGACGGGCTGCTCGGGGCCGGGGTCGACGAGGGTGAGGGGCTCGCCGTCGGCGTCGGGGTGCGGGTGGGCGTCGGGTTGCCGGTCGGCGTCGGGCTGGTGGTGGGTGTCGGTGTAGGGGACGAGGCGACCTGCCCATAGCTGAAGGCGCGCGAGTACCACTGCTGGATGCGGCCGTCGCCGTCGGGCGCCTCGACCGCGAGTCCCAGCACGTACCTGCCGTCAGGGGCGGGCTTCAACCCGTCCGCGGTCTGCTGCAGGCCGTCCCAGGTGAGCAGCAGCACCCCGGGCGAGCGCCCCATCCTGTCCCACCGCAGCAGGCCCTCACGGCTGGACGCCACGGGGAGGCCCTTCGAGTCTGCCCGGAACACCGCGAACTGGAGGCTGCGCGCCGGGTACGCCAGGTGCAGGGCGACGCTGGGGAGCCGCGACGGGCCGAAGCCGGCGCCCTGGTCGGCAGCGCTCCACGCGGGGTTCTCGTCGAAGCAGATCGGGCCCCAGCTGGCGCTGCAGCTGGCGTTGGCCAGCGTGGTGAGCCCCTTGTTCATCGACGGCAGCAGCTCGACGCTGCCGTAGTCGCCCGCCATGCCCGCGAACGGCACGCGGCGGGGCTCACCGACGTCGGGGGTGAGCACGACGAAGCCGCCGTACACGGTGCCGGTCACGGCGGCCGCCGGGGCGTCGATGGTCACGGTCAGCTCCGCGGTGCGGCCGGGCGGCACCGTGACCGACGCGCGGCTGAACGTCACGCGGGCCTGCTCGGCGCCCAGCGTGAGCGTGTTCTGGGTGAGGCCGCCCCCGGGCGCAGGGCGGCTGGTGTCGACGGGCTGGTGCGTCGGCGTCCAGGTGACCGCCGTCGTCGACGGGTTGCTGATGGTCAGGGTGGTGGTGCGAGGACCGTCGGCCGACTCGCCCGCCGAGATCTTCGACGGCGTCACCAGCGCCGCCGTCGTGGCCGCCCTGTCGACACGGATCAGCCCCGCGCCCTGCTGAGCAGTCGGCTTCCGGTCGGCGGCCCTCGCCGTGTTCTGCAGCCTCGCCAGCGCCTCGGCCGGCGTCAGCCCGGGGTGGGCCTCCAGCAGCAGCGCGACCGCGCCGGCCACGTGGGGCGAGGCCATGGAGGTGCCCGACATCCCGCCGTGGCGCGACGTCTTCTCGAGCGGCATGGTGGACCAGATGCCGACGCCGGGCGCACCCACGTCGGGCTTCAGGGTGAGGTCGGCGGCCAGCCCCCAGGACGAGAACCCGGCCGGGGTCGGCGTCGTCTCGCTCTCGAAGGCCGCCACGGCGATGACGTCGTGGCCGGTGGCTGGCGCGCCCAGCGACTGACCGAGGTACTCCCCGTCGTTGCCGACCGCAGCCACGACGACCACCCCGGAGGCGGCCAGCCGGTCGGCTGCTTGCGCGGTCGGGTACTCGGCCCACGCCTCGAAGGAGGCGCCGAGGCTCAGGTTCACCACGTCCATGCCGTCGGCCTGGGCGCGCTCCATGGCCGCGAGGATGACGTCGGTCTCCGTGCCGCCGTCGCACCCGAAGACGCGGTAGGCGCCCAAGGTGGCCTCCGGCGCGACGCCCGTCACCTGGCCGTTGGCCCCGACGATGCCGGCGACGTGCGTGCCGTGGCCCTGGCAGTCGTCGGGCCGCGGGTCGGGCACCGGGCCGTCGGAGCCCACGCCGTAGGCGTCGCCGACGAAGTCGTAGCCGTAGGCCACCCGCGCCGAGGGGAAGGCCGTGCCGCCGGGTGTGCCGTCGCCGCCCAGGTCGGGGTGGTCGAGGTCGATGCCTGTGTCGATGATGCCCACCTTCACGCCCCGGCCGGAGAGTCCCAGCGTGCCCTGCGCGATGGAGGCGCCGGTCACCTCCAGCGGCGGGACGGCGCTGGGCGTGGTGGTCTGACGGGTCTCGGGGACGGAGACGGGGAACACCGGGTAGATCGCCTTGATCCCGGTCAGGTCCTCGATCCGCGAGATCTCGGCGGCGTCGGCCTCCACCGAGAACCCGTTGAACAGGCTCTGGTAGGTGCGCCCGATCGCCGCTCCCGGGCTGGCCCGACGGATGGTCTCGCGCACGTCGCGCTGCTGGCGTTGGATCGTGGAACGGTTGCCGCCGGTCGTCGTGGGCTCGGAGGTCAGTTCGACGAACCACTTCGGGGTGCCGGGGAAGCGCGCCGAGACGCCCTGCTCCGGGGGCGTCGGCGGCACCGTCGGGTCACCGAGGGCGGGCACCGAGGTGCCCACCAGCAGGGCGACCACGCCCAGGGCCAGGGGCGGGATGAGACGACGGATCTGCCTGCGCACGGGGCGGCCCCTGGGGTGAGGACGGGAAGGGAACGATGTCATTCAACACTGCGCTGCAACTGCGGGCCAAACCACCGGCGCGCAGGCTCCGGTGTCGCTCGTCGACGGTGTCCGGTTTGCCGATCGGGGCGCGGGGAGGAAGACTGGACCGGTGCTGCAGGTCAAGGACATCGAAGTACGCGCGGGAGCGCGCCTGCTGCTGTCCCCGGTCAGCTTCCAGGTCATCAACGGCGACCGCATCGGCCTCGTCGGCCGCAACGGTGCGGGCAAGACCACCCTCACGCGCATCCTCGCCGGCGAGGGCCAGCCCGCAGCCGGCGCCGTGACGCGCGCGGGCCAGTTGGGCTACCTGCCGCAGGACCCGCGCTCCGGCGACCCCGAACAACTCGCCCGCGACCGCGTGCTCGGCGCGCGGGGCCTCGACACCGTGGTGGCCCGCATGCGCAAGGCCGAGGAGACCATGGCCACGGCCGAGGGGCGCGTCCGGGAGGACGCCATGGCGGCCTACTCCCGGGCGGAGGCCGCGTTCGTCGCGGCGGGCGGGTATGCGGCGGAGTCGGAGGCCGCGCGCATCGCGGCCAACCTCGGCCTGCCGGACCGCATCCTCGCGCAGCCGCTGAAGACGCTCTCGGGCGGCCAGCGTCGCCGCATCGAGCTGGCGCGCATCCTGTTCTCCGACGCCGACACCCTCCTGCTCGACGAGCCCACCAACCACCTCGACGCCGACTCGATCGTGTGGCTGCGCAGCTACCTGCAGGGCTTCTCGGGCGGCCTCATCGTCATCTCGCACGACACCGAACTGCTCGACGCCGTGGTCAACAAGGTCTTCCACCTCGACGCCAACCGCTCGGAACTCGACATCTACTCCATGAACTGGAAGCGCTACCTCCTGCAGCGCGAGACCGACGAGCGGCGCCGCAAGCGAGAGCTGGCCAACGCGGAGCGCAAGGCCAGCCAGCTGATGCAACAGGCCGACAAGATGCGCGCCAAGGCCACCAAGGCCGTGGCCGCACAGAACATGGCCAGGCGGGCCGAGAAGCTGTTGGCCTCCGTCGAGGGGGAGCGGCAGGTCGACGCCGTCGCCAAGATCCGGTTCCCGGAGCCCGCGCCGTGCGGCAAGACGCCGCTGCGCGGCTTCGACCTCAGCAAGTCCTACGGCTCGCTCGAGGTGTTCACCGCGGTCGACCTGGCCATCGACAAGGGCTCGAAGGTGGTCATCCTGGGGCTCAACGGTGCGGGCAAGACCACGATGCTGCGGCTGCTGAGCGGCATCGAGGAGCCGTCCGCCGGGCGGGTCGAGCTGGGCCACGGCGCACGCATCGGCTACTACGCGCAGGAGCACGAGACGCTCGACGTGAACCGCAGCGTGCTGAGCAACATGGTCTCGGCGTCCCCCAACCTGGGCGACACCGAGGTACGGAAGGTGCTCGGGTCGTTCCTGTTCACCGGCGACGACGTGGACAAGCCCGCCAAGGTGCTCTCCGGCGGTGAGAAGACGCGGCTCGCGCTGGCCATGCTGGTGGTCTCGGCCGCCAACGTGCTGCTGCTCGACGAGCCCACCAACAACCTCGACCCGGCGTCGCGGGCCGAGGTGCTCAGCGCGATCAAGACCTACGCCGGCGCCGTCGTGCTGGTGACCCATGACCCCGGGGCGGTGGAGGCCCTGCAACCCGACCGGGTGCTGATCCTTCCCGACGGCGTCGAGGACCTCTGGTCGGATGACTACGCCGAACTGATCGATCTCGCGTAGAACGTTCACATTTCGTGCGCATTCGCTCGCTTCGGGGACACCTCCGCGCACTGCACGGGCAGGCGGGTCTAGGGTGAGGGACGTGGCGAGAATCAACTTTGGTACCGGCGGATGGCGCGCGATCATCGGCGACGAATTCATCCGCAGCAACGTTCGACTGCTGTGCGGGGCGCTCGCGCAGCGCATCAAGTCAGAAGGGGCCCAGGATCCGGGCATCGTGATCGGCTACGACCGGCGCTTCCTCTCCGACGTGGCCGCGCACTGGGCCGCCGAGGTGTTCGCAGGCGAGGGCATCCGCACCCAGGTCATCAAGGTCGCGCAGGCGCCCACGCCGATGATCATGTGGACCGTCAAGGACCAGGGCCTGCCCTACGGCATGGCCATCACCGCGTCGCACAACCCCGCGCTCTACAACGGCATCAAGGTGTTCACCGCCGGGGGCAAGGACGCCGACGAGGAGATCACGCACGACGTCGAGCGCCGCATGACGCAGCTCGAGGGAGCAGGCGAGGACGAGATCGGCCACATCGACTACGCCAAGGCGTTGGCCGCCGGCAAGATCACCGAGATCAACCCGTTCAACGGGTACATCGACTCGATCATCGACCAGGTCGACATGCAGGCCATCAAGGACGCCAACCTCAAGATCGCGCTCGACCCGATGTTCGGCGTGTCCAAGACGTCGCTGCAGACCATCCTCATGACCGCCCGCGCCGACGTCGAGGTCATCCACGATCGGCACGACACGCTGTTCGGCGGGCGGATGCCGTCGCCGACCAGCGCCACGCTCGAATCGCTGAAGCGCTATGTGGTGGACAACAAGTGCGACCTGGGCATCGCCACCGACGGTGACGCCGACCGCATCGGCGTCATCGACGACAAGGGCAACTTCCTCCACCCCAACCAGTTGCTGGTGATCCTCTACTACTACCTCCTCAAGTACAAGGGCTGGAAGGGTGCCGTCGTGCGCAACGTGGCCACCACGTCGCTGCTCGACGACGTGGCCAAGCGGTTCGGTGAGGAGTCCTACGAGGTGCCGGTGGGCTTCAAGTGGATCTCGGGCAAGATGCTCGAGACCGACGCCATCATCGGCGGCGAGTCCTCTGGTGGCCTGACGGTTCGCGGCCACATCTCCGGCAAGGACGGCATCTACGCCGCCGCACTGCTGGTCGAGATGATCGCGGTGGTGGGCAAGCCGATGAGCCAGATCTACGAGGAGATCACCGGACAGTTCGACCCCCACTACATGGCCGAGACCGACTTCTCGTTCCCGCCGGAGCGCAAGCCGGAGATCCTCAACACCCTCATGGTGGAGAAGAAGCTGCCCGAGTTCACCGAGAAGGTCGTCGACGTGTCGTATCGCGACGGCGCCAAGGTCTACTTCGAGGACGGCTGGATCATCGCGCGCTTCTCCGGCACCGAGCCGCTGCTGCGCATCTTCTGTGAGCTGCCCACCCAGGAGCGTGCCGAGGCGGCGTGCGCGGAGATGCGCGCGTTCCTCGGTCTGTGAGGCCTGCGGCTCAGTAGATCCGGCTGACGATCGCCTCCCACGGCTCCATCACGGGGCCGCGGGGGCCTCCCAGGACCGGCACGATGGTGCCCCGGACGTGCGGGCGCTTCCGCGGCCGGTCCGAGGTGTTGCATTCGATGAGGAAACGCTGCCTGCCCAGTGTGCGCTGGTAGCCGAAGTAGTACTTCTTCTGCCGGTGCACCCAGCGGAGGTCGCCGAGCGTGAGGGCCCGGAACTTGCGGCGCAGCGCGATCAACGCCCGGTGCCACGCGAACACCGAGTCCGGGTCCTCCATCTGTTCGGCGGCCGAGAAGCCCGGCGTCGTGTCCGTGCCGGCCAGCCAGGCGGGCGCCTCGCTGAAGCCGCCGTCGGGGTCCCAGCGGAGGGGCACGCGGGCGTGGTCGCGGGTGCCCGCGAGGATCTCGCGCCACGCGTCCGACGGGCTGATGCCTGCCGTGAGCAGGTCTGCGTGCCGGTTGATGGACTCTACGTCGCGCAACTGCTCGACGTCCTCGAACGCGTGGTTCGTCGCGGCGAGTTCCTGGCCCTGGAAGAGGAACGGGGTGCCGCGCATCGTCAGCTGGATGGTGGCCAGCATCTTGCCGATCGCCGTGCGCACCGCCGGGTCGGACTCCCTGCCGCCGCCGAACTTCGACAGCATGCGCGGATTGTCGTGGTTGTCGAGGAACACCGCGATCCAGTCGTTGGGTGACAGGTGCCGGTCATAGGCGCGGTAGAAGCGCTTGAGGTACCAGAGCTTGTAGTCATAGGTGTGCCAGCGCGTGGTGCCGGGGTTGTCGAGCACGTCGAAGTTGAAGATGAGGTCCATCTCGCCGCGGCCGTAGCCGCTGAGCAGCCGCCCCAGTTCCATGCCGATGCCCGGCGTCTCGCCCACCATGAGGCCGATCATGTCGGGCGGCAGCGGATCCCCGAGGGTGCCGTCGGGGAGGCGGCGACGGGGGGTGGAGGCGGGCGCCTCGCGGCGGGTGAAGCCCTCGCGGCGGAGACCCCGGAGGAATTCGTGCAGGCGCGGCCCGTAGAAATAGTGTTCGACGCCGACGAACTCGAGGAGGTCGCCGATGAACGGGTGGCCGTCGGGCAGGCCCGGTGCCTTCGAGATGTAGTTGATGACGTCGAGCCGGAAGCCGTCGATGCCGCGCTTCATCCACCAGGTCACGATGTCGGCGACCTCCGCGCGCACGTCCTCGTTGTCCCAGTTGAGGTCCACCTGCCCCTCCGCGAACAGGCGCAGCGCCCAGCGCTCGGCCTCCGGGATCCAGCGCCATGCAGGGCCGGAGAAGAACGAGCGCCAGTTGTTGGGCGGTGTGTCGGGGGAGCCCTTTCGCAGGAAGTAGTACCCGCCGTACTTGCCGTCGGGATCGGCGATGGCCTTCTGGAACCACTCGTGCTGGGCGGAGGTGTGGTTGACCACCAGGTCGAGGATGATCCGCATGCCCCGCGCGTGGCATTCGGCGATGAGTTCGTCCACGTCGTCGAGGGTGCCCATCTCCTCCATCACGGCCCGATAGTCGCGCACGTCGTAGCCCATGTCCTCGTTGGGGGAGTCGAAGATGGGCGAGAGCCACAGGCAGTCGACGCCGAGGTGCTGGAGGTAGTCGAGCTTGCCGATGATGCCGCGGATGTCGCCGACGCCGTCGCCGTTGGAGTCGGCGAACGAGCGGGGATAGACCTGGTAGATGACGGCCTCGCGCCACCACGGCGTCGGGTCCGGCGCGCGCCCCTTCAGCGGTCGCTCGGTCTCGCTGTTGACCAGGTTGAGGATCATGTCGACCATGCCGGGCCCAGTGACGGGCTCGGTGACCTTCTCCACCACCCAGATGGGCAGCCCTGCGAAGAGGTAGATCAGGCGCCGCGGGTACCCGGTCTGCAGGAACAGCTTGTCGATGATGTCGCGGCCGACCGGGTTGCGGTACAGGTCATTGATCGTGCTGCGCTTGGTCACCAGCTTGTACGACATGGCGCTCCTTCACTTCGCGGACGATGCGGGCGTAGAACTCTTCGTCAAGTTTGTACCGCGCGCGCAGGATCAGGTAGCTGCCGGCCATGAGAATCGCCGGCAGCACCAGCATCGACAGCCGCAGCGTCAGCCTGCCGTCGTCGGAGACGTCCGCTGCACTGGTGGCCTCGTCGATGCCCGAGATGATGAGCGTGGCGCCCACGATGCCGCTGGCCACCGCGTTGCTGAACTTGTAGATGAACGGCTGGAGCGAGAAGGTCACGGATTCGTTGCGGCGCCCGAGCTTCCACTCGCCGTACTCGACGGAGTCGGCGATGAACATCACCATCAGGAGTTGCACCGCACCCTGGCCGCTGAACAACAGCACGCCGGCGACGGCCACCATCGCCAGCGAGGTGCCGGAGAAGAGGAACACCGCGTAGCCCGCCAGGCACAGGACGGTGGCGAGCAGGTGGATCTGCCTGCGGCGCAGCACCTTGGACACGAGCGGGAACGCGGCGAGCGCGGCCACCTGCGTCACGCCCAGGACGGCGGCGAACAGCGAGTAGGCGCCCTCGTCGCCGAAGATGTACTTGAAGTAGTACAACCCGAACGACGTGGTGGTGATGTAGCCGCCCATGTAGGCCACCATCGCCACCGTCACCCAGAGCAGCTGGTCGTTGCGGAAGATCACGGAGAACAGCTCGCGCAGCGGGGTCGCCTGCGGCGGTGCGGTGACGCGTTCCCTGGTGAGGACGAGGTTGAGCGACTGGAAGGCCAGCATGATGAGCACCAGCCCCAACGCCAACACGAACCAGGCGGTGCGCTCGGAGCCCAGGACCGCCGTCAACCAGCCGGTCAGGGGCACGAGGCCCACGGCCACGGAGAACAGGCCGACGTTGGCGCAGATGCGCGCGACCACCCCGATGCGCTCGCGTTCCTTCTGGTCCAGCGTCAGGGACGGCAGCATGGACCAGTAGGCGATGTCGTTGATGGTGAAGGCGATCTCCCACACGAGGTAGAGCACCGCGAACAGGATCACGTAGCCCCAACCGTCGACCCCCGTGTCGAAGAACATCAGCAACGTGCCGATGCCCCACAGCAGGCCGCCCCAGAAGATCCAGGGCTTGAACTTGCCCCACCGCGTGTGGGTGTTGTCGACGATCACGCCCATGATGGGGTCGTTGACCGCGTCGAAGACCCGCATCACCACGAGGATGACCGTCACCACTGCCAACTGCCTGCCACTGACGTCGAGGACGTCGGTCAGGTAGAACATGAGGTACATCGACACCAGGGCCGCGACCATGTCGCGACCCAGCGTGCCCAGGCCGAATCCCCAGCGATTGCGTGCCATCGAGGCCAACGTCATGCGGCACACCCTAGTGATGGACGTGGGCCACGGATCGGGCACCCGCCCCGCGGAATCGGGTACACGTGTGGACCCGTTGCTACGTGCGGGCGCAGTTGCGCTCGTCGTGGCGCGTGCCGGTGGAACTCATCCGGAAAAACCCCCAAGTACTTCTCTCTCTCTCTCTCTCGAGAGCCTATCCGACGTGCCGTGAACCCGGCTGGGTCAGACGCAGTACGGTCACCGCGACCGTGCAGGTGCCTCCGTCGACCTGCTCGGGCGCGGCGTGGAAGGCGTTGGGGCCCATGGCGATCAGGTCGCGGGCCTGCTCGGCAGAGAGGTCGACGGTGCGCTCCACCGCCGTGGCCGACACCGGCCAGCCCGGGAAGGCGGCGGCGACGGCCCCGGCCTTGTCGTCGGGGACGTCGAGCAGGCCGTGCCGGGCCCGGATCTCCTGCAGGTGCGAGGGGAGCGGCACCACGACGACGAGGCTGCCTCCCGGCGCCAGGACGCGGGAGAACTCGGCGGGGTTGCGCGGGGCGAACACGCACAGGAGGGCGTCGACGGCGTGCTCGGCGACGGGGAGGCCCGCCCAGGTGTCGGCAACCACCGAGGCGGCCCTCGGATGTGCCCGCGCGGCGCGCTTGGCCGCGGCAACCGAGACGTCGGTGGCCAGGCCGGCGGCCTGCGGCAGGGCGTCGAGGGCGCGTGCCAGGTAGAAGCCGGTGCCGGCGCCCACCTCGAGGATGCGGGTGGCGGTGGAGGCGGCAGCGGCCACGGCGTCGGCGACGGGGTCGAACAGCCCGGAGGCCAGCACCCGGGCGCGCGCATCGAGCATGGCAGGGGTGTCGGCGTTCTTCGGTGCAGTGTGGCCGAGCAGGTTCACGTACCCCTGCCGCGCCACGTCGAAGCTGTGCCCTGTTGCGCAATGCAGCGTGCCGCCCTCCCGGGACAGCGGGCTCGTGCAGTGCGGGCAGGCCAACCAGTTGAACGGGTCCGTCATCGGGTCCGCTCGTCGGCGCGGGGGGTTTCGACACCGCTCGCAGGGCTCGCGGGCTCAACCAGCGTGCTGGCAGGGCTCGCGGGCTCAACCAGCGTGCTGGCAGGGCTCGCGGGCTCAACCAGCGGGCTCGCGGGCGCAACCGGCCGGCGACGCGCCTTCCGGCGCTCGCGGACGTCGCCGCGGATCAGGACCACGAGGCCGATGACGCCGATGACGGTGAAGGCGAACCACTGCAGCGCGTAGGAGAAGTGGTTGCCCTCGTCCAGCGCGGGGGGCCCGAGCGGCGTGAGGCCGCCGTCGTCGGCGGGGGACGACTCGATCAGCGACACGTACCCGTCAATGAGGTCCAGCCCCGTCGCGCGGCCCAGCACGTCGGAGTTGATGAGGCGCAGTTGGCCGTCGTGCGGGGTCATGGCGTTCTCGTCGCCGCGCTGGTTGCGCTGCACGAACCCGGTGACCTCGACGGTGCCGGTGGGCAACGCGGGCAGCTCCGCGGCGGGGGCAGCACCTTGCCGGGGCGCGAAGCCGCGGTTGACCAGCAGGTGGTGCCCCTGTTCGGTCTCCAGCACGGCGAGGAACTCCGAGCCGTAGGCCCCGTCGAGCGAGCGGTAGCGCACCTGGTACTGCTGCGGCAGGTACCGGCCCGTGGCCGTGACGCGGAACCACTGGTCGTCGTCACCGATCTCCCCGGTCATCACCTCGGTGTAGGGCCGCACCGCCTCCGATTCGTGCGCCACGACGGTGGCGTTGCGCTCGCGGCGCTGGTCGAGGCGGTCGAGTTGCCAGCGGCCCAGCTGCACGAAGGTGAAGGCCAGCAGAACACCGATGACGGCGATCGCGACGTAGCGCAGGACCTGCTTCCGGGTCACGAATCGTCCTCCTCGAGCGTGCCCTGCACCACGTCGCCGGTGGTGAGTGCACGGGGGTCGACGGCCGGATCGTGCGGGGCGGCCGGCGGCGGATGGTGGTCGACCTGGTTGGCCAACAGCACTGCCGCCAGGGCGAGCACACAGGCCAGGGCGAGCGTGACGACCTTCCACCAGCCCGGCACGACGAGGAACGCGACGAACAGCGCGGTGCGCACGCCCATCGTGATGAGGTAGCGCTTCTGCCGCTCCTCCAGGTCGAGGCTGCGACTGCGGCCGGCGCTGGTGATCAGCGCTGCGTCGTTCGTCCTGGCCATGGGGTTCAGTCTAGTCGTCGTCTCGACACCGGCTGCAGTGCTCGCAGGCGCAACTCACGTTCGGGTAAGTTGCTCTCCGTGGTTGAAGAACAGGGACGCGTAGTACTGATCACCGGTGGCTCCAAGGGCATCGGCCGGGCGATGGCCGAGGCCTTCCGCGACGCCGGGTACCGCGTCGCCGCGACGTACCGCTCCGGCGGGGTGCCTGACGGCGTGCTGGGCGTCACGTGCGACATCACCGACCAGGGCCAGGTCGACCAGGCGTTCGACCAGGTCGAGGCCGAGCTCGGCCCCGTGGAGGTCGTCGTCGCCAACGCCGGCGTCACCAAGGACACGCTGCTCATGCGCATGTCCGACGACGACTGGAACGCCGTCATCGACACCAACCTCACCGGCACCTTCCGCGTCGTGCGCCGCGCCTCGAAGAAGATGACTCGGGCCCGCTTCGGCCGCGTGATCCTCATCTCGTCGGTGGTCGCCCTGCTCGGCTCGCCCGGCCAGATCAACTACTCGTCGTCGAAGGCGGCGCTGGTGGGCATGGCCCGCAGCCTCACCCGTGAGCTCGGCACCCGCAACATCACCGCCAACGTGGTCGCGCCCGGGTTCATCGAGACCGACATGACCGCGGTGCTGGGGGACGACCTCATCGCCGACTACAACAAGCGCATCCCCGCGGGCCGCCTCGGCAGCGTCGACGACGTGGCGCGGGCCGCGCTGTTCCTCGCCTCCGACGGCGCGGGTTACATCTCCGGAGCCGTGCTGCCCGTCGACGGCGGCCTCGGCATGGGCCACTGAGGAAGGACGACAACCATGGGTCTGCTCGAAGGAAAGAACATCCTGGTCACCGGCGTGACCATGCGCACCTCCATCGCGTACGCGGTGGTCGACATCGCCCAGCGCGAGGGTGCCAACGTCGTGGTGTCGGCGGCCGGCCGCGCCGTCGCGCCGGCACAGCGCGCCATCGGCAAGCTCGACACGGTCCCGCCGCTGATCGAGGTCGACATCACCAACCGCGAGCACCTCGACGCGCTGCCCAGCATGCTGGGGGAGCACTTCGACGGCGGACTGGACGGCATCGTGCACTCCATCGCCTACGCCGACCCCGAGAAGGCGCTCGGCGGGGCGTTCCTCAGCACCGACTGGGACACCGTCGGCAACGCGATGCACATCTCGGCGTACTCGCTGCAGTCGCTCACGATGGCCGCCAAGCCCATGCTCAACCGCGGCGCCGGCGTCGTCGGCCTCACGTTCGACGCGCGCTACTCCTGGCCGGCCTACGACTGGATGGGCGTGGCGAAGGCCGCGCTGGAGTCGACGTCGCGCTACCTGGCCCGCTACCTCGGCCCGGACGGCATCAGGGTGAACCTGGTGGCCGCCGGCCCCGTCGACACGGTGGCGAAGAAGGCCATCCCCGGCGCCTCGTCGTTCAACGACATCTGGGCCGAGCGCGCCCCGCTGTCGTGGGACGCCTCGGATGCCGTGCCGTCGGCCAAGGCCGTCGTGGCGCTGCTCAGCGACTGGTTCCCCGCAACGACGGGCGAGATGGTGCACGTCGACGGCGGCCTGCACTCGACGGGAGCCTGACGGCCCCATCGTCGTGAGACGGCCCGCGCGCGCTCGGACGTGCCACGCTCAGTGACCCCGCGCGAGCCGGTAGGGTTGTGGCCATGGCAACGGTGGCAGAACTGGCAGGCGTGACGATCAAGCGCGGCAACAACGTGCTCCTTGACCGCATCTCGCTGATCATCCATGAGGATGAGCGCTGGGTGGTCGTCGGCCCCAACGGCGCCGGCAAGACCACGCTGCTGCAGGTGCTCTCCGCGCAGATGTATCCCAGCGACGGCGTCGTCGGGCTGCTCGGTGAGGTCGTCGGCGCCGTCGACGTGTTCGAGCTGCGGCCCCGCATCGGCCTGACTTCGCTGGCGCTGGCCGAGCGCATCCCGCCGCGGGAGAAGGTGCGCGACGTCGTGCTGTCGGCTGCCTACGGCGTGATCGGGCGTTGGCGCGAGGAGTACGACGTCTACGACGAGGCCCGGGCAGACGACCTCCTCGGCTCGCTGCGCGTCGACCGGCTGTCGTCGCGCACGTTCGGCACCCTCAGTGAGGGGGAGCGCAAGCGCGTCCAGATCGCCCGTGCGCTGATGACGGACCCGGAGATGCTGCTGCTCGACGAGCCCGCCAGCGGCCTCGACATCGCCGGGCGGGAGGCGCTGGTGGACACGCTGTCCGAGATCTGCCTCGACGAGGACTCGCCGGCCACCGTACTGGTCACCCACCACCTGGAGGAGATCCCCGAGGGCATCACGCACGCGCTGCTGCTGCGGCAGGGCCTCGTCGTCGCCGCCGGGCCGGTCGAGACCACCCTCACCGACGAGAACCTCAGCGCCACGTTCGACATGCCGCTGGCCGTCAGCCACCGCGACGGCCGCTGGGGCGCCCGGAGCCGACGATGAACGACCTCATGGACTGGTTCCGCGACAACCTCTGGGCCGGCTGGGGCCTGCTCGCGATGGCGCTGGCGGCCGCGGAACTGCTCACGCTCGACCTGACCCTGCTGATGCTGGCGGCTGGAGCGCTCACCGGCGGCGTGGTGGCCCTGGTCCTCCCCGGCCTCGTCTGGCTCCAGATCACGGTGGCGCTGATCACCGCCGTCGCCACCCTGTTCCTGCTGCGCCCCACGCTGCTGGCCAAGGTCCGCGCCTCCAAGGGCTACCGCTCGAGCCTCGACAGCATCGTCGGCTCCAAGGGCCGGGCCACCGCCATGATCACCGGCCACTCCGGCGAGGTGAAGGTCGAGGGGCAGGTCTGGGAGGCCCGCTCCTTCGACCCGACGATCACCATCGAGGAGGGCGAGGAGATCGAGGTCTTCTCCCTCGACGGCGTCACCCTCAGCGTCTATCCCACCAACCGCCCACTCACCCAGTAACAAGTCAAGGAAACGCGATGCCTGATCCGTCACTGTTCATCCTCATCGGCGCGGCGGTGGTCGTCGTGCTGCTCCTGGCCGCCACCCTGAAAATCATCCGCCAGCAGCAGGTGGCCCTCGTCGAGCGGCTGGGCAAGTTCCGCAAGGCGCTGGAGCCGGGGCCGCACCTCGTCGTGCCGTTCTTCGACCAGATCCGCTACACGCTCGACATGCGTGAACAGGTGGTGCCGTTCCCGCCGCAGGGCGTGATCACGGAGGACAACCTGATGGTGTCGATCGACTCGGTCATCTACTTCCAGATCGTCGACCCCGTGCGTGCGGCGTACGAGGCGCAGAACTATCGCGCCGCCATCGAGCAACTCACCATGACCACGCTGCGCAACATCATCGGTGGCATGGACCTCGAGGCCGCGCTGACTTCGCGCGAGGAGATCAACCAGCGGCTGCGTGCCGTTCTCGACGAGGCCACCGGCAAGTGGGGCATCAAGGTCAACCGCGTGGAGCTGCGCGCCATCGAGCCGCCGCCCACCATCCGTGACGCGATGGAGAAGGGCGCCCGGGCCGAGCGCGACAAGCGGGCCCAGATCCTGCTGGCCGAGGGCCAGCGCCAGTCCCAGATCCTGTCCGCCGGCGGCGACCGCGAGGCCGCCATCCTCCGCGCCCAAGGCGACCGGGAGGCACAGGTGCTGCGGGCCCAGGCGGACCGGCAGGCCGCCATGCTGCGCGCCGAGGGCGAGGCACAGGCCATCACCAGCGTCTTCGAGGCCATCCACGCCGGCCAGCCCGACCAGGCGCTGCTGGCGTACCAGTACATGCAGATGCTGCCGAAGCTCGCCAACGGCGACGCCAACAAGATGTGGATCGTGCCCAGCGAACTCAACGACGCGCTGAAGGGCCTGGGCCAGATCGCCGGCGGCGAGGCGCAGGACGTGCGCGAGTACGTCTCGAAGGCCACCAGCCACTTCCAGCGCCCCGAGAAGGTCGACGTGCACGCCGAGATCGAGGAGCAGGCCGCGAAGGACCGCAAGCGCTCCGACGAGACCGTGGAGAAGGCCATCGCCGACGCCAAGGCGCTGGAGCAGAACAAGCTGGCGAAGCGGCAGGCCGGGAGGCCCGAGCTGCCGCAGTCGCCTGAGCCGGTGGCAGACGAGAGCCTCCCGCTGGGCGATCCCCAGGAGATGGAGCAGCCCTGATGCGACACATCACCGCCCTGCGCAACGTGCGGGTGCGCGGCGAGGGCCTCGCGACTCGTGCGGTGGACCTCATCTTCGACGGTGGGCTGATCACCGCCGTCGAACCCGCGGCAGACCTCGACGCACCCGGCGCCGAGGAGGTCGACGGCCACGGCCTGCTGGCGATGCCGACGGTGGTCAACGCGCACGCTCACGTCGACAAGTCCTGGTTGGGCCTCGAGTGGCAGTCCTACGGCGGCGAGGGTGGCACCGACGGGCGCATCCGGCACGAGCGGGCCCGCCGCGACGAGTTGGGCATCCCCAGCGTCGAACGCACCCGCGAGGTGCTGCAGGCGTTCGTCGAGTACGGCACCACCGCGCTGCGCACGCACGTCGACGTCGACCTCGGCGTCGGGCTGCGTGGCATCGAGGCGGTCCGCGAGGCGGTGGCCGAATGGGAGGGCGCGCTCCACGCGGAGATCGTCGCGTTCCCGCAGGACGGCGTGCTGCGCCGAGACGGCGTCGCTGACCTCTTGCGGCAGGCGGTGCGGGCGGGCGCCGAGCACGTGGGCGGGCTGGACCCGGCCGGCATCGACCGCGACCCCGTCGGGCAGGTCGACGTGCTGCTGGGCATCGCCGCCGACGAGGGGTGCGGCATCGACATGCACCTCCACGACAGCGCTGAGTTGGGTGCCTTCCAGATGGACCTGGTCATCGAGCGCGCCGACCGGCTCGGCCTGCACGGCAGGATGAACTTCGCACACGGCTTCGCGATCGCCCAGGTGGGGGAGTCCCGCCGCCGCGACCTGCTCCAGGCCATGGGCGAACTGGGCATGACGTTCACCACCGTCGCGCCGCTGCGGCTGCCGCAGCTGCCACTGCATGAGTTCGACGATGCCGGGGTGCCGTTCGCCTTCGGCACCGACGGCATCCGGGACCTGTGGTCGCCCTACGGCACCGGCGACACCCTCGGGATCGCCTGGCAGTACGCCCGGTCGGCGTCCATCGTCCGCGACGAGGACCTCCAACGGGTCATGGACCTGGCCACCCGAAGCGCCGCTCGGTTCGTCGGCCGCGAGGTGCACGACCTGGTGGTCGGCGCGCCGGCTGATGTCGTGCTGGTGGACGCCGAGCACGAGATGGACGCGCTGGTGCGCGTGCCGCGCCGGGAACTGGTGGTGGGCGCGGGGCGCATCCTGCACACCGCCGGCTGACCTGGGGCGGTCGGGTCAGTCGAACTGCACGCCGAACTGGCGCAGGAGGGCGAGCGCGTCGTCGTCCGGCGTCAGGCGCAGCCCCTTGGTGCGGCACGTGCCCAAGTCGATGTGGTAGCCGTGGCTGCCCTTCAGGTTCGCGTCGCGCAGGTCGGCGTCGGCGAAGCGGGCGCCCGTGAGGTCGCAGTCGGTGAACCGGCTGCGGCCCAGCTTGCACGAGGTGAAGTCGACGTCGGCCAGCGAGCACCGCTCGAACACCCAGCGCTCGGCGGTGGCCAGCTGGAAGCTGCCGAGGTCGAGCTTGCATTCGGTGAAGTACGGCTGGCCCAAGCCTGACGGGCCGAGCTTGCCCCAGGCGACGCCGACGAACTTGCTGCGCTCGAAGGTGCAGGACACGAACGAGGTGTTGGTCAGGTCCGCCAGGGACAGGTCGCAGTCGACGAACCGGCACTCGGTGAAGCTCGCGCCGAACAGCCGCCCCTGGTGCATGGACGCGCCGGTGAACGTGCAGCCGTCGAACTCCATGGCCTTCAGCGCCGTGCTGCCGAGCGCCCCGGTGAGGGTCTCCTCGACGAATACCTCGTCGTCGCCGAGAGCTGCGAGGTCACGCATGGTCGCGGCCCTCCGCGAGGCGGTTGGCCAGGACGGAGCTGACGAGCAGCTGCACCTGGTGGTAGAGCATCAGCGGGATCACGATGACGCCGACGGTGGTGGCGGGGAACAGCACCATGGCCATCGGCACGCCGGTGGCTAGGGACTTCTTCGTGCCGCAGAACATCACCGCGATGCTGTCGGGCCGGTTGAAGCCCAGCCAGTGGGGCAGCCGCCACGTGAACCAGAACGTGAAGGCCAACAGCGCCATGGTCACCGGCACCACCCAGGCGACGTCCACCCAGTCGAGCGTGCGCCACACGCCCGAGGCCCGCAGGTCCGAGAACGCGCCGTAGACGATGAGCACGATCACGCCCTGGTCCACGTACTTGAGGCCCTTGCGGTGGCGGCCCATGAACCCGGCGGTGAAGAAGCGGGACAACTGGCCCAGCACGAACGGCAGCAGCAACTGGATCATGACGTCGTAGATCTGTTGCATCCCGATCGACCCGCCGCCCGAGGACCGGATGAACAGCATGGTCAGCAGCGGCGTGAGCACCACGCCCAGCACGTTGGAGGCGGTCGCGGAGACCATGGCCGCCGGGATGTTGCCACCGGCCAGCGAGGTGAAGGCGATCGACGACTGCACCGTCGAGGGCACCAGGCACAGGAAGAGCAGGCCGATCCTGATCGACTCCGACATCCAGCCCTCCGGCACGCCGAGGAGCGGCAACGCCAACAGCGGGTACATCACGAACGTGATGGCCAGGATCGTCAGGTGCAGCTTCCAGTGCCGCACGCCGGCGAGCGTCTCCTCCGTCGAGAGGCGGGCGCCGTAGCCGAAGAACAGCAGGAAGATGGCCACCTTCGTCACGACGTCGAGCACCTCTGCGGCCCCGCCGTCCAGGGGCAGCAGCAGGCCGAGAGCCAGGCTGCCCAGGATGGCGATCATCGTCAGGTCGAGCTTCAACTTCATCGGGTGGTCTCCAGGGTGGCTTCGAGGACGCCCCGCAGGGCGTTGGTCACGACGATGCGGCTGGCACCGCGCAGTTTCTCGACGGTGAACTCCTCCTCGTCGACCCGTTCGGCGCCCAGCAGCGCGGGCTCGGCCAGGACCGCCGCGCGCTGCACGCCGTCGAGGATGCCCAGGTGCAGCGGGGGAGTGACCCACCGGCCGTCGAGCAGCGCGAACACGCTGGTGCGGGCCCCCTCCAGGACGCGGCCCGAGGCGTCGTGGCCGATGGCGTCGAAGGCCCCCTCTGCCGCTGCCTCCTGGGCCGCGCGGTCGAAGTGCGCGCGGTCGGTGGTCTTGTGGCGGGCCAGCGCCGACGGATCCCATGGCTCGCCCGCCAGGATGAGCCGGACCGGCTCACGGGTGGGCTCCAGCTCCGCCCGGGTGACGTCGACGGTGCCGTCCGGCGCCACGTCGATGCCGAGCCGCCAGCTCCCGCTGCCGGGCACGTCCCGCACGGCGCGCTCCACCACGCCGTCCACGGGCGGGAAGCCCAGTGCCGCCGCCGAGCGTGACAGGCGCGCCTGGTGGCGCTCGGAGAGCGGGGCCACGCCGTCGACCACGCGGATGGCCTCCCGCAGGTGGACGGTGGGGCCGAGCCCGCTGGCGAAGGCGGCCTTCGCCCCGCATTCCGCCCATTCGGCCGCTGCGGTGCTGTCGGCGACGACGCCCGAACCGATGCCCAACCGGGCGGTGTCGCCGTCGACCTCCAGGGTGCGGATGGCGATGCTGAGCGTCATGCGCCAGCCCAGCGGGCCGTCGTCGGGCTCGATGACGCCGAGGCTGCCGGTGTAGAGGCCGCGGCGGTCGCGCTCGAGGGAGCGGATGAGGCGCATCGAGGCGATCTTGGGGGCACCGGTGATCGAGCCGCAGGGGAACGTGGCGGCCAGCAGCTGTCCGGGCGTGGTGCCGCGCGCCAGCTCCGCCCGCACGGTACTGGTCATCTGCCACAGCCGGCCCACCCGCTCGACCTCGAAGAGCTTGGGCACGTCGACGCTGCCCGGCACGGCCACCCGGCTGAGGTCGTTGCGCAGCAGGTCGACGATCATCAGGTTCTCGGCCCGGTTCTTCGGGTCCTGGCTGAGGGCCAGCGGGTCGTGGGTGACGGGGGCGGTGCCCTTCATCGGCTTGGTCACCGCGAACCCGTCGTCGACGGCGAGGAACAGCTCGGGGGACAGGCTGAGGGTCCACGGCGCGGCCGGGGCCGGCAGGTACGCCAGCAGGCCGTAGGCGACGGGCTGGCGGCGCCGTAGTCGGCGGTACACGGCGCGCGGGTCGCCGACCACGCGCGACAGCACGCGGTGGGTGTGGTTGACCTGGTAGGTCTCCCCGGCGGCGATGGCCTCCCGGACCGCGTCGATGCGCTCAGCGAAGCTCGCCGGGTCCAGGTCGTGGCGCACGTCCGTGAGCCAGCCGTGGGTGTCCGGGAGGAAGTCGTCGGGGTCGACGACGATGCGCTCCCGGAACCAGAACAGCGCGCCCGGCGCGGCGGGGGCGATCCCCAGTTCCGCCTCTCCCAGGTCGTAGGGCAGCCAGGCGAAGGCGTGCAGCCCGGCGGCCCAGCCGGCGTCGAGGACGTCGTCGATGGTGCCCAGCGTCACCGTGTCGACCGCTGCGAGGCCCGTCAGCAGCCGCGCACGCCCGGCATGGGCGTCATCGAGCAGCACGAACGGGTCCATGATGAGCAAGGCTATAGCCTTGGCCGGTGATCATCGACGTGAGCGACCCCGCAGACCCGCGCCTCGCCGACTTCGTCGGCCTGAGGGACGCGCAGCTGCGGCGCTCCGAGGATCGCTTCATCGCCGAGGGCCTCAAGATCATCGAACGCGCGTTCGCCGCAGGCGCCCCACCTCGGTCCCTCCTGCTGCAGCCCCGCTGGCTCGACGGCGTGCTGCCGCTGCTGACCCGGTTTCCCGACGTCCCCGTCTACGTCGGCACCGAGGCGATGATCGAGGAGGTCAGCGGCTTCCACGTCCACCGCGGGGCGCTCGGCTCGTTCGACCGCCCCGCTGAGGCGACGTGGGAGGCCCTGCTGGGCGCGCGCCGGCTGCTCGTCTGCGAGGAGATCGTCGACCACGCCAACATCGGCGCGATCATGCGGGTCGCGGCCGGCCTGGGCTGGGACGGCGTGCTCGTCTCGCCGGGCAGCGCCGACCCGCTCTACCGCCGGGCGATCAAGTCCTCCATGGGGGCCTCGCTCGAACTGCCGTGGCGCCGCATGGGGGGCGCCGCGGACCTTGCGCGGCTCCGGGAGGCCGGCTTCACCGTCGTGGCCTCGACCATCTCGCCCCGCGCCGTGGACGTGGACGCCTTCGAGGCGCCGGAGAAGGTCGCGCTGCTCCTGGGGACGGAGGGCGCGGGCCTGAGCCGGGAATGGCTCGCCGCAGCAGGGGCCCACGTGCGCATCCCGATGACCGACCGGGTCGATTCGCTCAACGTGGCCACTGCTGCGGCGATCCTCGCCCACAGCCTCCGCCAGCGGGGCTGACGGGAGGCTCGGGCTACTGGTTCGGCTGGAACATCACGATGTTGTTGAAGACGAACTCGTCGTCCTGCGAGAAGACGTAGCCACCGGCCGGCCTGGGCGTGGCCGTGTAGATCGTCGCCTCGGCGTAGGTGCGGCAGCCGTCACCGCCGGTGGCGGGGGTGTCGCACTCGGTGCGCCACCGACGACCGTCGGTCTCCGCGGTCCACTCGCCGGCGTTGGCCAGGGGGTTGGCACCCCACGCCGCGCGGGTCATGGACGGCAGGTACGTCAGGTTGTTGAACGCCCAGCCGGTGCGGCGTACGAAGGCCCCACCCTCGATGGCGACGGTGGTCGCGAGGATCTCGGTGCGGCAACGCTCAGTCTGGGAGTACGGCTCGCAGGTGGTGCGCCACTGACGGCCGTTGAGCGCGTGCTCGCCGGCCAGGGTGTACGGGGCGGAGCGGACGAACTGCCCCGGCTTGGCGGGTGCTGCGCCGGGCTGCTCCGGCTCCTCGGCGGCGGGCACGTCGACCTCGAACGAGATGACGTCGTCGTAGACGCGTCGCTCCACGCGCTGGAGCTGGTACTCCGAGTCGAACACGGGGAACAGGTACACCGGGGTGCCGGTGACCTGCGCCTTGCCGCCGCCGAGGTTGACGACCTCGATGAGCAGGTGGCCGTAGTGCAGGCCGCCGTCGACGAGCTGCGGCACGCCGTTGGCGTCGCTCTCCCACGTCTCGGGCGCGTTGCGGATGGCGCTCCACTGCGTGTGGGTGTTGAAGGACACGGGCACGAGGTTGCCCTCGTCGTCGCGCTTCATCAGCTCACCGCGCAGGCCGTCGGCAGCCACGCCGATGTCGTAGGAGTGGAAGCCCTTCCCGTCGCCGTCCTCGTCGACCCACGAGCGCTCGAACATCTCGTCGTGGCCGGACAGCACCATCGAGACCCCGTACTCCTCGAACATCGGGGTGTACTGGCGCATGGCGACGCCCGACTGGTTGTCGGCGGGGGTGAAGTTCGGCGGCACGCCATGGACGCCGATCGAGTAGGCGGCGTGGTGGAACTGCACGATGATGATCTGCCCCTTGGCGCGCGCGTCGGCCAGTTGTTCCTCGGCCCAGGCCCACTGCCGGGACGCGGGGTCGAAGTTCGGCAGGTCGACGTCGGCCTCCGTCGAGCCGGGGAACAGGCTGAGGTAGCCGTCGACGTAGGACTCGTAGGTGAACTCCCCTTGGGTGTCGGTCGACATGGTCTCGGCGTTCAGGCCGCGGTCGTCGCCGGTGAACGGCTGGCCCGACAGCGTGCCGGTCCTCGTGTTCTCGTCGGGGCGGCCGTTGGTGGAATCGAGCGTGAGCACGGTGACCGGGCCGTGGTCGGTGCGGTAGTAGGAGCCCTTCGCCGCCGGATCCTCCGGGTTGCCGGGCTGGTCGAAGTACTGCAGGTAGCGGTTGCGGGAGATGACCGCGGGGGTGCGGTCGGCGTCGGAGCCGTAACCGCCGTTGAGCGCGGCGTAGGTCTCCCAGTTGCCCAGCGCCGTCAGCAGTGGCGTGCGGCCGGCGATGGTGCCGTGCTCGCCCGCGACGTAGCCGAAGAACTCGTCCCAGGCGGGCTGGTAGCCCGAGCCCTGGGTGAGGTCGCCGGCGATGATGAACAGGTCGGGGTCGTACTTGGCGATCTCGGCCAGGTTGTACTGCATGGCCTGGTCCTGGTTGAGGGGGTAGCGCAGCGTGAACTCGCCGTAGCGCGTGGTGGAGCCGAACTTCTGGTGCCACAGTGAGCCCTCACCCGGGCGTTCCTCCGAGCCGTCGGTGTAGCGGTTGGTGAAGCTCTGCTCCCACTCGCGGTGCTCGACCCGGCCGTAGGGCTCGGTCTCGCTGTCCGAGAACGCCGCGATGGTGATCTTGTCCCACGCGTCGGCGGTCGGCGCCGTGCGGAAGCTCTGGGCGTGCTCGCGACCGTCCTGGACGACGGTGTAGTCGTACTTGGCGCCCGGCTGCAGGCCGGTGACCGTGACGGAGTGCTTGTAGTTGCTGTTGGACTTCAGCCACGAACCCTTCGCCAGGCCGGGGATCTCCTGGTCGAGTTCCCTCTGGCTGTACTCCATCAGTGGGAGGTACACCGGCGTGCTGGTGTGCTGGGCGGCGTCGACGCCGGGGCCGGTGACCGTCAGCGTGCCGGGGGTGTCGAGTTCGCTGATCCAGTTGAACGTCATGGTCGTGGCGGCGGGTGCCTGCAGGTAGGGGAGCACGCGGAAGCCGGGTTCCGGGGCGCGGGTGTCGGCCTGCGCGGGGACTGCGGTCCCCACGGCGAGCAGGCCGGCGATGGCCAGGGCAGCCATGGTCTTGTTCACCTCTGGTCCTTTCGGTACGGGAGTCGGGCTCGAACCTAGGCACCGCGGGTGAACTGCAGGCCAACCCCACGTCAATGGGGCGTGAACCTCCTCAGCTGGCCCAACCCCTGGGGTATGTCCGGCGAACCCGTGGGGCTGGCAGACTCACCGGCATGAACGTGGTTCTCAGACTGGTTTCGGCAGGGCTGGTGGTGCTCGTGGCCGGCTGCAGCGAGCCGGAGTACCCGCGCGACCCCGAGGACACGCTGGTGCGTGCCATCGACGGTGGGCTCACCGTCGGCGTGTCGGCCCACCCGCCGCACGTCGAGGTCTCCGACGAAGGCGAGGTCACCGGGCCCGAGGCCGACATCGTCACCGGTTGGGCCGAGTCGATCGGGGCCGAGGTCGAATGGGTCGAGGGCGCGGAGAGCGAACTCATGGAGAAGATCAAGCTCGGCGAGCTGGACATGGTCGTCGGAGGGTTGGCCGCCACGGTGCCGTGGACCACGCACGCGGCGCTCACGCGGCCCTACGGCACCACGACCGGTCCTGACGGCAAGCAGGTCAAGCTCGTCCTCGCCACCCGCATGGGCGAGAACGCGCTGCTGTCGAGCGTGGAGCGGTACTTCATCGAGGAAGGCCTCAAGCCGTGAGGGGCCGGGGCTACTCCGCGCTGCCGCCCGAGAAGTCGGAGGCGCTGCACAAGGCCGTCCGCCTGCAGTGGGTCTCGCTGGTCGTGATGTCGGTGCTCATCACCGCCGTCGGCCTGGTGGCCGGCCAGTCGCAGGCGATGCGCACCGCCTTCATCGAGGACCTGCTGGCGCAGCTGCCGCCCATCGCGTTCCTCATCGGGGTGTGGCGCGCGAGCAAGAGCCGCTCGGCCAAGCACCCCTACGGCCACCACCGCGCGATGTCGGCCGGGCACCTGGTGGCCGCCGTCGCGTTGCTGGTGTTCGGACTCTCGTTGCTCTACAACGGCGTCAGTGCCCTCGTGCTGGTGGAGAAGCCCCCGGTGGGCGTCATGACGCTGGGTGGGTACACGTTCTGGTCGGGCTGGGCGATGATGGCCGTGATGCTGATGACCGTGGCCCCGGCCATGATCCTCGGCCGCATGAAGATGAAGCTGGCCGAGGAACTGCACGACCAGTTGCTGTCGGCCGACGCCGACATGCTGAAGGCCGACTGGTCCACCGCCGTGGCGACGGTCGCGGGCGTCGCCGGCATCGGCATGGGCTGGTGGTGGGCGGACTCGGCGGCGGCCATCCTCGTGTCGGCCAGCATCGTCAAGGACGGCGTGACCAACCTGCGGGGGGCCATGAACGCACTGCTGGACGCGCGGGCCACTCCCATCGCGTCACAGGAGGCACACCCCGTCATCCACGCGATGCGCTCGACGGCCCTGGCCCAGCCGTGGGTCGACGAGGCGGCCGTGCGGGTGCGTGACATGGGGCACGTCTTCCACTCGGAGGTCTTCGTGGTGCCCCGGCGGGAGAACCACCCGGGCCTCCTAGAACTCGATGCGCTGCGCGAGCAGCTGCGGGCCGCCGACTGGAAGGCACTCGACACCGTCGTGGTGCTCTGCTCCGAGCTGCCCGACCGGATCGACGACGGCCCCTCCGGGGGCTGAGCTCAGTCCTCTTCCTGCGGGGTGGGGGCGGCGGAACGCTTCGGCGACACGGGCCAGTCGTCGGGGTAGCGCCACGCGAGTTCTTCGACCTTCTTGTCGAGCTGGCGCCGAGCCCTGGCGGAGAGGCGGTCGCCGAAGACCGTGCCGCCCAGGTGGTCGGTCTCGTGCTGCAGGCAGCGGGCCAGCAGCCCGGTGCCCTTGACGGTGATCTCGTTGCCGTAGGCGTCCTGGCCGGTGCAGGTGGCCAGATCTGGGCGGGCGACGCTCTGGTAGCCGCCGGGGTAGGACAGGCAGCCCTCCTCGGCCGCGTCCAGGTTGCGGTCCTTGCCCTCGGGCAGGGTCACGACGGGGTTGCAGACCACGCCGCGCTGGATGCGGTCATCGGCATCGGGGCACTCGTAGACGAACACCGACACTCCGACGCCCACCTGAGTGGCGGCCAGGCCCACACCCTCTGCGGCACGCATGGTTGCCCACATGTTGCGGATCAACCCGTGCAGTTCCTCGCCGAACTCGGTCACGGGTTCGGTCTGCGCGTGCATCACCGGCGTTCCCCAACGGGTGATGGGCAGGACCTTGCCGCCCTGGGTGAGATCGGCCTCAGCCATGGTGCTCCTTCGGATCGGGTTCGACGCACAAGTATGCCGCACGGGGTGTCGCTGCCGCGCGCCTGCTTCTTCGGGGAGGATGGCAGGCATGGAACTTCCCCAGGGCTGGCTGGCGCTGCTGGAGGACTACGCCGCGCACCTCGCCGCGGAGCGCGGTCTGAGCGCCCACACCGTGCGCGCCTACGGCACCGACCTGAGGGAGCTCGCCGCGTCCTGCGGCATCGCGCCGGGACGGGTCACGCTGTCGACGCTGCGTTCCTGGCTGGGGGCCATGCGCGACGAGGGTGCCGCCGCCTCGACGGTGCAGCGGCGGGTGGCGTGCGTGCGCGGCTTCTTCGCATGGGCGGCGCGTGAGGGACTCGTCGCGTCGGACCCGGCCGTGCGGCTCAAGGCACCCAAGCGCCAACGGCGGCTGCCGAAGGTGCTGCCCGCTGGCGCGGTGGCGGAGACGCTTGCCGCAGCCGAGTCCCGGGCGGGGGAGGAGGGCGACCCCATCGCGCTGCGCGACCTCGCGCTGGTCGAGGTGCTGTACTCCAGCGGGCTGCGGGTCTCCGAGGCGTGCTCGCTGCAGTTGCGCGACGTCGACCGCGACCGGCGCTCGGTGAGCGTGCTCGGCAAGGGCGGCAAGCAACGCACCGTGCCGCTCGGCGTGCCCGCGCTGAGGGCGTTGGAGGACTGGCTGCGGGTGCGGGGCGCGGTGAGCACGCCGTCGAGCCCGGACACGGTGTTCCTGGGCGCCCGCGGCGGGGCGCTCGACCCGCGGGTGGCCCGCCGCGTCGTGCACGACGCGACCGCCGCAGCCGGCCCCGGTGCCGAGACCAGCCCGCACGGGCTGCGCCACGCCATGGCCACGCACCTGCTGGAGGGCGGCGCGGACCTGCGCAGCGTGCAGGAGATGCTGGGCCATGCCTCGGTGGCCACCACGCAGGTCTACACGCACGTCACCTCGGAACGCCTGCGCGAGGCCTTCCGGCAGGCCCATCCCAGGGCCTGAACCGCCGCCCGGCGCGCCGGGCCGTCAGAGGAGCGGGGCGATCTGCTCGCGGACCTTGCCGCGCAGCACCTTCCCGATCATCGAGGTGGGCAGTTCGTCGACCACCACCACACGGCGGGGCACCTTGTAGCCGGACAGGCGCTCCTTCGCCCACGCCCGGACCTCGGCCTCGTCGAGTGGTGCGTTGGCGACCACGGCAGCGGTGACCTGCTCGTCACCGCGGTCCTGCCTGATGCCCACCACGGCCACGTCCTCGATCGCCGGGTGCTCACGCAGCACCCGCTCGACCTCGCTCGGCGACACGTTGAAGCCGCCCGTGATGATGATCTCCTTGAGCCGGTCGACGATCGTGGCGAACCCGTCCTCGTCCAACGTCACGACGTCGCCGGTGCGCAGCCAGCCGTCTGGCGTCTTGGCCTCGGCGGTGGCCTCGGGCCTGTTCCAGTAGCCCTGGAACACCTGCGGCCCCTTGATCCACAGTTCGCCGGGTTCGCCCACGCCGACGTCGCGGCCGTCCTCGTCCACCACGCGTCGCAGCGTCGAGGGGAACGGGATGCCGATCGTGCCGGTCTTGCGGGTCTCGTTGAAGGGGTTGCCCATGGCGATGGGTGCACACTCCGTGAGGCCGTAGCCCTCCACCAGCAGCCCGCCGGAGACAGATTCCCACAGGGCCACGGTCTCGTCGGGCAACGTCATGGCGCCCGAGATGCACCACTTCGCCCCGGACAGGTCGATGCCCTTCTCCTTGGCGCCCCTGGCGGTCTTCTCGTAGATGGGCGGCACGGCACAGTAGATCGACGGCGGGTTCTTCCGCATCTCCGCCAGCGCCATGTCGACGTCCGGGCGGGGGAACAGCACCTGGCGGGCCTGCTTGTAGACGCCGAACGTGACGTAGAGGACCATCCCGAAGGCGTGGAACATCGGCAGCATCGCGTAGCTGACCTCGCGCCCGGTCTGGGCCCCGTGCATCCAGGCCACCCCCATGAGCGCGTTGGCGTACATGTTGAGGTGCGTCAGCATCACGCCCTTCGGCACGCCGGTGGTGCCTGAGGTGTACTGGATGGCGCCCAGGTCGTCGACGGTGGGGCGCGGGTGTGTCGGGTCCAGCTTCGGCCCGGCCAGCAGCTGCTTCCAGGTCACGTCCCCGGTGGCGCCGTCGGTGAGTTGTGCGCGCTTGGCCCGCAGGGCCGGCATCGGCAGCCCCAGGAGGAGCCGCTTGGCGGTGGGGAACTCGTCGAGCAGGTTGACCGTGACGACGGTGGGCGCGGTGGACAGGGTGCGCAGCTTCGGCAGCAGCCTGTCGAGCGCGATGGCCACCTTCGCGCCGTGGTCGACGAAGACCTCCTCGAGTTCGCGCTCCGTCGAGAGCGGGTTGTGCTCGCACACCACCGCGCCCAGCCGCAGGACGGCGTAGAACGCCACCAGGTGCTGCGGGCAGTTCGGCAGCAGGATGGCCACGCGGTCGCCGGCACCCACCCCGAGGCGTCGCAGCCCCTCCGCGGCGTGCTCGATGCGCTCACCCAACTGGCGGTAGGTCATCCGGCCGCCGAAGAACTCGGTGGCCACCTTGTCACCCGCCTCGCGGCAGGATCGTTCGCACATGTCGGTGAGCGACTCGGTGGGCAGTTCGATGTGGGCAGGTACGCCCGGCTGGTAGAAACGGACCCAATCGGGCAGGAGCTGCTGCGTCATGGTGCCCACGGTAGCGGTCAGGAGCCCTCCAGGAGGGTGAGGGGGTCAAGGAGCCGCCCGCCCTGCCAGGCCATCCAGTGGAGGTGGCACCCGGTGGAGAGCCCGCTGGAGCCCACGACGCCGACGACCTGGCCTGCGCTGAGCCGTTGCCCGACGCTCACGCCGACCCGGGGGAGGTGGGCGTAGGCGGTCACCAGGCCACCGCCGTGGTCCACGATCACCCGGTACCCGTAGCCGCCGTGGTACCCCGCCGACGTCACGGTGCCACCCCGCGGGAGGGTGACGGGGGTGCCGCAGGCCGCGCCGAAGTCGACGCCGTCGTGCAGCTTGTACACGCCCGTCACGGGGTGTCGGCGCATCCCGTAGCGGGAGGTCACCTGGCCGGCGACCGGTGGGCCGCCCAGCCGGCCCGCCGCCGGCGCGGCGCCGATCGACGGCGGGCTGAGCGGTACCGAGCCGCGCGGGAGCAGCCGCACCACCGGGACCGCCATGAAGGCGGTGGGATCGGCGTAGCGTTCACCGTCGGTCAGGCCCCAGTGCAGGCAGGGCCCCGCGTCGCAGTGTCCGGCCACGAGGCTGCCGATCCGCTCGCCCGCCCCCACGAGGTCACCCGTGCCCACCGCGGCGCGGACGGGTTGGTAGGTGGTGCGCCAGCCGTTGCCGTGGTCGACCGAGACCGTGGGGCGCCCGGCGACGGACCCGGCGAAGCGGACGGTGCCCGCCGCAGCCGCCAGGACCGCCGCGCCGTCGCCGCCGGCCAGGTCGACCCCGCGGTGGCCGGCGGCGTAGCGGCCCACGTCGTCGAAGCCGCGCAGCACGCGGCCCTCCACCGGGGCGGTGAGGATGAGGTCGTCGGCCAGCGCCGTGGGGGATGGCACGGCGAGGAGCAGGGAGAGGATGAGGGCAGCTACGGTTCGCACGCCAACACTGTGGCCACCCGACGCCACGGATCACCACGGGTTGCGGGGGCTGTGGACAACCACGCCTGTTTGGCACCGGGCCACGCCGCTGGCTAACATTGGCCCCGCAACCCTCATGGGTTGACATCGCATGCGCTGAGCGGGGAAACCGCCGGTGGTCGCGTGGTCCTCCGTCGCAGACGGGGGTGCGGGCACCGGGCGCATCAGGACAAGGCCTCCCCGGAGGTCACCTCAACCACCCGTGGGCCCCGCGCCCACCAGATTCAGGTGGGGCAGCGCCCTGCCGCAGAAAGGTACGACCATGGCAGTCGTCACTACCCGTCAGTTGCTCGAGTCGGGCGTTCACTTCGGTCACCAGACCCGTCGTTGGAACCCCAAGATGAAGCGGTTCATCTTCACCGAGCGCAACGGCATCTACATCATCGACCTCCAGCTGTCGCTGAGCTACATCGACAAGGCGTACAAGTTCGTCAAGTCCACCGTCGCCCGCGGCGGCCAGGTGCTGTTCGTCGGCACCAAGAAGCAGGCCCAGGAGGCCATCGCCGAGCAGGCCACCCGCGTCGGCATGCCGTTCGTCAACCAGCGTTGGCTCGGCGGCATGCTGACCAACTTCGGCACCGTCTCGAAGCGCATCTCGCGCCTCAAGGAGCTCGAGGGCATGGACCTGACCGACACCGTCGGCTCGGGCCTCACCAAGAAGGAGCTCCTGCAGCTCGACCGCGAGCGCACCAAGCTCGACAAGACCCTCGGCGGCATCCGTGACATGGTCCGCACCCCGCAGGCCGTGTGGATCGTCGACACCAAGAAGGAGCACCTCGCCGTCGACGAGGCCCGCAAGCTGAACATCCCGATCGTCGGCATCCTCGACACCAACTGTGACCCCGACGAGGTCGACTACGCCGTCCCCGGCAACGACGACGCGATCCGCTCCGTCGCCCTGCTGACCCGCATCATCGCCGACGCCGTCGCCGAGGGCCTCATCGAGCGCTCCTCCGGCCGTTCCGGCGAGGGTGAGACCGAGGCCGAGCCCATGCCCGACTGGGAGCGCGAGCTCCTCGGGGCCGAGCAGGCCGAGGCCCCGGCTGCCGACGAGGCTGCCGCCGACGCCGCTCCTGTCGCGGAAGAGGCCGCCGAGGAGGCCACCCCGGCCGCCGAGGCCGACACCACCGACGCCAACTGATTCCAATCGATCGAGTAGACGGGAAACCCCACACATGGCAATCACTGCCGCTGATGTGAAGAAGCTCCGCGACGCCACGGGCGCGGGCATGATGGACGCGAAGAAGGCCCTCACCGAGACTGACGGCGACTTCGAGAAGGCCGTCGAGGCCCTCCGCATCCACGGCCTCGCCAAGCAGGCCAAGCGTGCTGACCGCGAAGCCACCAACGGCATCGTCGCCGGCCGCGACGGCGCACTGATCCAGTTCGCCGCCGAGACCGACTTCGTCGCCAAGAACGCCGAGTTCGTCGAGCTGGCAGACCAGATCCTCGACGCCGTCATCAAGACCGGTGCCACCGACGTGGAGGCCGCCAACGCCGCCGAGCTCGCCTCGGGCGCGAAGGTCGCCGACGCCGTCCAGGAGCTGGGCGCCAAGATCGGCGAGAACATCTCGCTGGCCAACGTCGCGCAGTACTCCGGTGACAGCCACGTCTACCTCCACCGTCGCGCCGCTGACCTGCCCCCGCAGGTCGGCGTGCTCGTCGAGTACACCGGTGACAAGGCACTGGCCCACCAGGCGGCACTGCAGGTCGCCGCGATGAACCCCCGTTGGGCTTCGCGCGACGAGGTGCCGGCAGACCTGGTCGAGAACGAGCGCCGCATCGCCGAGGCGACCGCGCGCGAGGAGGGCAAGCCCGAGGGTGCCCTGCCGAAGATCGTCGAAGGCCGTGTCAACGGCTTCTTCAAGGACGTCGTCCTCGTCGACCAGGCCGCCGTGTGGGAGGACAAGAAGTCCGTGGGCGCCGCGCTGCAGGAGGGCAACACCACCATCGTGCGTTTCGCCCGCTTCGCAGTGGGTGCCTGAGCGCACCTGCCTGCCCCCAGTGAAGTAGAGTTACGTGCGCCGCGACCCCAGTGGTCGCGGCGCACGTCGCATGTCCAGCCCCCAACACCCCAGGAGTAACAAGTGGGATATTCGCGAGTATTGCTGAAGCTGTCCGGTGAGGTGTTCGGCGGAGGCAAACTCGGCGTCGACGTCACGGTGGTGGCGGACATCGCCCGTGAGATCGCCGACGTGGTGCGCTCCGGCACGCAGGTCGCGGTCGTCGTGGGGGGAGGCAACTACTTCCGGGGTGCCGAGTTGTCGCACAACGGCATGGCGCGCGACCGGGCCGACTACATGGGCATGCTCGGCACCGTGATGAACTCCATCGCGCTGCAGGACTTCTGCGAGAAGGCCGGCATCGAGACGCGCGTCCAGTCCGCCATCAGCATGGCCCAGGTCGCCGAACCCTACATCCCGCGCCGGGCGGAGCGGCACCTCGAGAAGGGCCGCCTGGTGATCTTCGGCGCCGGCTCCGGCATGCCGTACTTCTCCACCGACACCGTCGCCGCGCAGCGGGCACTGGAGATCGGCGCGGAGGTGCTCCTGATGGGCAAGCAGGGCGTCGACGGCGTCTACGACTCGGACCCCAAGACCAACCCGGACGCCACCAAGTTCGAGAGCCTGACCTACGACGACTTCCTGACCAAGAACCTGAAGGTGGCAGACGCCACCGCCATCTCGCTGGCCCGCGACAACGGGCTCGACATGGTGTTCTTCAACCTCTCCACCAAGGGCAACATCGCCCGCGCCGTCGCCGGTGACCACATCGGCACCCTGGTGTCGCGCTAACCCCCCAATCCACAGCAAAGGAGCAAGACATGATCGCCGAGATCCAGCAAGAGGCCTCAACGAAGATGCAGCAGGCGGTGGACTTCGCCCGCGAGGACCTCTCGACCATCCGTACCGGCCGCGCGCACCCCGCCATGTTCAACAAGCTCCTGGCGGACTACTACGGCGCCCCCACCCCGCTGCAGCAGCTGGCGACGTTCACCTCGCCCGACCCCCGCTCGATGCTGATCGCCCCGTTCGACCGCAGCGCGCTGGGCGCCATCGAGAAGGCCATCCGTGACGCGGACCTCGGCGTCAACCCGAGCAACGACGGCAACGCCGTGCGCGTCGTGATGCCGCACCTCACGGAGGAGCGGCGCAAGGAGTACATCAAGATGGCCAAGCACAAGGCGGAGGAGGCCCGCATCGCGGTGCGCAACCTGCGTCGTCACTCCATCGACGCGCTGAAGAAGCTCGAGAAGGACGGCGAGATCGGCGAGGACGACCTGTCCCGCGCCGAGAAGGCCCTCGACGCCACCACGAAGAAGTTCGTCGACAGCATCGACGAACTCCTGAAGAACAAGGAAGCCGAGCTCCTCGAGGTCTGATGGCAACCGAGGCCGAGCCGAAGAAGCAGTCGAGGGCGGGCCGGGACCTCCCGGCCGCCATCGGCGTCGGCGTGGCCCTGTTCGCCGGCATCGCCGTCGGCCTCATCTGGCTGCCGTGGCTGTTCATCGCCATCGCGGCCACGGCCCTGGGGCTGGGCGTCGTCGAGATCAAGCGGGCCCTGAGCCGCAAGGGCATGCGGGCCGTGTGGCTGCCCGTGGCCATCGGCACCGTGATCAGCGTGCTGGGCGGATACCTCGTGTCGACGCGGGACGTGGGCATCGAGCCCACCACCTTCGTGGTGATCTGCCTGGGCTCCATGACCATCGCGGCCCTGGTGGGCCGACTGGTGCGGGGCGCCGAGGGCTTCATCCGTGACGTCGCGGCCAGCGCACTGCTGATCGCCTACGTGCCGCTGTTGGGAGTGTTCATCCCACTGCTGATGGGTGCCTCCGACGGCAACCTGCGCATGCTGAGCGTCATCGCCGTCGTCGTGGCATCGGACACCGGGGCCTATGCCACCGGGGTGTTGTTCGGCCGGCACAAGATGGCGCCGGCCATCAGCCCCAGCAAGACGTGGGAGGGCACCGGCGGTGGCGTGGTGTTCGCCGCGGCCGTGGGCGTGGCCTGCGCGGTCTACCTCCTGGGTGCCCCCTGGTGGGTGGGCGTCCTCCTGGGCGTGCTCGGCTCCATGGCCGCCACCACCGGTGACCTCGTCGAGTCGCTCATCAAGCGCGATGCCGGCATCAAGGACATGTCCAACTTCCTGCCGGGCCACGGTGGCATCATGGATCGTCTCGATTCCATGCTCGTGGCCGTGCCGGTGGGCTGGCTCGTGCTGCACCTCGCCCTCGGCGCCTGAGCGCCGCCCCCCGTCCAGCCCCAGGAAGGCATCCATGACCGTCAAGACCCTGCCGCTCGTGTTCGAAGCCCCCCGCAGGGGCAAGCCGCCCACGCACTGGTTCGACCTCTCGCCCGAGGAGCGTGTCGAGGCCACCCAGAAGCTGGGCCTGCCCAGGTTCCGGGCAGACCAGATCTCGCGGCACGTGTTCGACCGGCTCGAGACCGACGTCAACCAGTTCTCCGACATCCCGGCGGGCATCCGCCAGGAGCTGGGGGAGCAGCTGTTCCCCCAGCTGTTGACGGAGGTGACCCGCCGCAGCACCGACGATGGCGCCACCGTCAAGACCCTGTGGCGGCTGCACGACGGATCGCTGCTCGAGTCGGTGCTCATGCGCTACCCGCAGCGCACCACGCTGTGCATCTCGTCGCAGGCAGGGTGCGGCATGGCCTGTCCGTTCTGCGCGACCGGGCAGGGCGGCCTGAAGCGCAACCTCTCCCAAGCGGAGATCACCGCCCAGGTCCTCGCCGCCGACCAGCAGTTGGCCGCCGGGCTGGTGCCCGGCACCACCGGCAGGCTCAACAACATCGTGTTCATGGGCATGGGTGAGCCGCTGGCCAACTACAAGGCCGTGATGGGTTCGATCCGCACGTTCCTGGCACCGGGGCCCAACGGGTTCGGCATGAGCGCCCGTGGCATCACCGTGTCCACCGTCGGCTTGGTGCCGGCCATCCAGAAGCTCACCGACGAGGGCCTGCCCCTGACGCTGGCGGTGTCGCTGCACGCCCCCGACGATGAACTGCGCGACGAGATCGTGCCGATCAACACGCGGTGGAAGGTGGCGGAGGTCGTCGACGCCGCGTGGGAGTACGCGCGGGTGACCAAGCGGCGCGTCTCGATCGAGTACGCCATGATGCGCGACATCAACGACCAGGTCGAGCGGGCGGAGTTGCTGGCGAAGGTGCTCAAGAAGCGCGGCGACTGGGGATGGGTGCACGTCAACCTCATCCCCCTCAACCCGACCCCGGGGTCGAAGTGGACGGCCTCGCGGAAGGCCGACGAGAAGGCCTTCATCGACACGCTGGAGAGGCGCGGCGTCCCCGTCACGCTCCGCGACACCCGCGGACAGGAGATCGACGGCGCCTGCGGCCAGCTGGCAGCCGCCAACCAGTGAGCGACCACCCGGCGTGATCGTCAGATGGTCCGATGACGCAACTCAGGGCATGTGGTCGTAGTATCGACGCGCCAGTGTCCGAAACAGGCAAAAGGAGAACCGATGGAATCGAAGCTGGAGGGCATCTTCCAGAGCGTCGTGGCGCGCAACCCTGGGGAGGCTGAATTCCACCAGGCAGTGCGGGAGGTCTTCGAGTCCCTGGAGCCAGTGGTCAAGCGGCATCCGGAGTACGTCGAGTCCAAGATGCTCGAGCGCATCTGTGAGCCCGAGCGGCAGATCATCTTCCGCGTGCCGTGGCAGGACGACAACGGCGAGGTCCAGGTCAACCGCGGCTTCCGCGTCGAGTTCAACTCCGCACTCGGCCCCTACAAGGGTGGCCTGCGGTTCCACCCCAGCGTCTACCTCGGCGTCATCAAGTTCCTCGGCTTCGAGCAGATCTTCAAGAACTCGCTGACCGGCCTGCCCATCGGCGGCGGCAAGGGCGGCTCCGACTTCGACCCCCGCGGCAAGTCCGAGGGCGAGGTCATGCGGTTCTGCCAGTCCTTCATGACGGAGCTGTACCGCCACCTGGGCGAGTACACCGACGTGCCCGCCGGCGACATCGGTGTGGGTGGCCGCGAGATCGGCTTCATGTTCGGCCAGTACAAGCGCATCACCAACCGCTACGAGTCCGGCGTGCTGACCGGCAAGGGCATCGCGTGGGGCGGCTCGCTCGTGCGCACCGAGGCCACCGGCTACGGCACCGTCGTGTTCGCCAACGAGATGCTCAAGACCAAGGGCGAGAGCTTCGACGGCAAGCGCGTCGTCGTCTCCGGCTCGGGCAACGTGGCCATCTACGCGGCAGAGAAGGCCGCGCAGCTCGGTGCCACCGTCGTGGGCTTCTCCGACTCCAGCGGCTTCGTCGTCGACGAGGCCGGCGTTGACCTCGACCTGCTGAAGCAGGTCAAGGAGATCGAGCGGGGCCGCGTCTCCGACTACGTCGACCGTCGCCCTTCGGCGAAGCTCGGCAACGCCGGCGGCTGCATCTGGGACGTGCCCGTCGACGTGGCCCTGCCGTGCGCCACGCAGAACGAGCTCAACCTGGAGCAGGCCGCGTGCCTGATCAAGAACGGGGTCAAGGTCGTGGCCGAGGGCGCCAACATGCCCACCACGCCCGACGCGATCCACGCGCTGCAGGATGCCGGCGTGCTCTACGCCCCCGGCAAGGCGGCCAACGCCGGTGGCGTGGCCACCTCCGCGCTGGAGATGCAGCAGAACGCCTCGCGTGACTCGTGGGACTTCGAGTACACCGAGGAGCGCCTCACCGCGATCATGCAGAACATCCACGAGATCTGCGCGGAGACCGCCGACTCCTACGACGCCCCCGGCGACTACGTCGTGGGCGCCAACATCGCGGGCTTCGAGAAGGTCGCCAAGGCGATGCAGGCCTTCGGCCTGGTCTGATCCACCCAGCAGACCCTCGACGGGGGCCGGTTCCGACCGGCCCCCGTTGTTTTGCGCGAGCAAACTTGCCACTGACAACTTGCCGGTGTAAAGATAGGGGTGTGTCAGACACCTACCACCACGGAAACCTGCGCCGCGCGATCCTGGAGCGGGCCACCGCCATCATCACGGAGCAGGGCGTCGAGGCGCTCAGCCTCCGCGCGGTCGCAGCCGAACTCAACGTGTCCCATGCCGCGCCGCGGCACCATTTCAGCTCGAAGAAGGCCCTCATCACGGCCATCGCGGCCGATGGCTTCACGGAACTGGCCGACCGCATCGAGCAGGCGCGAGACGACGGGTTCCTGGGCGCGGGCCTGGCCTACGTCGCGTTCGCCGCTGCGCAACCGGCGGCGTTCGAGGTCATGTTCACCCCCACGCTGCTCGACACGGAGGACCCCCAGTTGGCACAGGCGGCCAGCCGGTCCCTCGAGTTGCTGCGCACCGGTGCCTCACGCCACAACGGGGAGGGGGACGCAACGGCCTTGGCCGGTTGGGCGATGGCACATGGCCTCGCGGCACTGTTGCGCAGCGGCGGGCTTGTCCAGACGGGCTTCCTCAGCGAGTCCGAGGACCCGCTCGTCGTCGCCGAATCGGCGCTTCGCATGCTCGTCGGACCAACCGTCGAGCACTGAGACCCACACTCCCGAAGGAGAACCATGTCATCGTCCACCCTCGTCAGTTCCGGAGTCATCCTTCTCATCGTGGTCACGGTCGCCTTCGGCGGCACCTTCCTCCTGCGCGTGTTCAGCGGCGGCGTGCCGGCCAACGGGCTGCAGAAGTCGTTCTTCCGCGCGGGTCACGCGCATGCGGGCGTCCTCATCATCCTCGGGCTCGTGATCCGGTTGTTGCTGGCAGACGACCGCGTGCCCGCCTGGTCCAGGGCGCTCGGCGACGGCGTGCTCTACGCCGCAGTGCTCATGTCGGCCGGCTTCTTCCTCTCGGTGCTGGGCAAGGATCCGCAGAAGCCGAGCCGGATGATCGTCCTCCTGTGGCTGGGCGTGGCGAGCCTGGTCATCGGGGTCGTCGGTGCCGGGTGCGGTCTGATCGTCGCAGGGCTCGACGCCTGACTCACGCCGCGAGGTACGCGTCGCGATAGCGCCGGATCCGCTCGGGGTCCGGCGCTTCGCCGTACGCGGCCCAGAACTCGTCCGCGGCGCCCGGGCCGAAGTGGTGCTCCAGCGACCGCGAGGCGACGGCGAGGTCGGCCCAGCGGTCCGCCACGCCCAGCTGCCCCACGCCGACCATGCCGACGAAGCCGCCGTCGTCGGAGACCAGCACGTTGGGCACGGTCGCGGCGCCGTGGACGATCGACAGGTCGTGGACGTCGCGCTGGTCGCCCACCCACGCCGGCTCGTCGAACAGGGTGTCGGTGGCGTCCAGCGAATGCAGCTGCGCCAGTGCTTCCGCCAGCCCGTGCGCGGCCAGTTCGGGACGCTCCGGCCACTCGACGGCGGAGCGTCCGGGCAGCCCGACGGTGACGATGAGCCAGCCGTCATCGAGCTCCTCGTAGTCGGCCATGCGGGGGCTGGGGAAGCGGCTCGACAGCCAGCTCAGCCGCTCCGCCTCCGGCTCGAGGTCATGGGGACTCCACTTCGCGTACAACGGCTTGACGTCGTCGGCGACGAGGCGGGCCGTGATGCTGCCGTGCCGGCCCTGCCACACCAGTGCATCGACGCGGCGCTTGTTCACGGCCGCCCATTTCGTGATCGCGAACGGGACGGGGGTGCCGGGCGGGGGGACTGGGACCACAGACATGGAGCCGATCCTATGCGGCGGTGGCTGTTGTCGACAGTGGGATACTCGTGGGGTGCGCAGCATCGTTCTCCTCGGCAGCACCGGCTCGATCGGTACCCAGACACTCGACGTGATCGCCTCCCGGCGTGACCAGTTCCGGGTCGTCGGGCTCTCGGCCTCGGGGGGCAACGTCGACCTGCTCGCCCAGCAGGTCATCGACTTCGAACCCGAGACGGTGGCGCTGGCCAGGGCCAGCGCGGCGCGTGACCTCCAGCGCGCGCTGTACGCCGCCGCGAACGAACGCGGCTGGGCGCAGGGCGAGTACCACCTCCCGCGGCTGCTGCTGGGCCCCCAGGCATCCACGCAGCTGGCCGGCGTGGGCGCCGACGTGGTGCTCAACGCGATCACCGGGGCCGCCGGGCTTGAGCCCACGTTGGCCGCGCTGGCTGCGGGCAGCACGCTGGCGCTGGCCAACAAGGAGTCGCTGGTCATCGGCGGCCACCTGGTGACCGAGGCGGCCCGGCCCGGCCAGATCGTGCCCGTCGACTCCGAACACTCCGCCTTCGCGCAGGCGCTGCGTTCCGGCCGTGCCGACGAGGTGCGCCGCCTCATCCTCACCGCCTCCGGCGGGCCGTTCCGTGGCCGCACGCGCGAGGAACTCGTCGACGTCACGCCGCAGCAGGCGATGGCGCATCCCACCTGGGACATGGGCCGCGTGATCACCATCAACTCGGCCACGCTCGTCAACAAGGGCCTCGAGCTCATCGAGGCGGCCCTGCTGTACGACGTCGACTACGACGACATCACCGTCACCGTGCACCCGCAGTCGATGGTGCATTCCATGGTCGAGTTCCACGACGGCTCCACCATCGCGCAGGCCTCGCCGCCCGACATGCGGATGCCGATCGGCATCGCGCTGACGTGGCCCCAGCGGCTCGAGGGCGCCGCCCGCCCCTGCGACTGGACCACCGCCAGCACCTGGACGTTCGAACCCCTCGACGACGACACCTTCCCCGCGGTGCAGCTCGCCCGCCGCGCCGGACGCGCCGCCGGCACCGCGCCGGCCGTCTACAACGCCGCCAACGAGGCGTGCGTCGAGGCGTTCTGGGAGGGGCGCATCGGCTTCCTCGACATCACCCGCATCGTGGGGGAGTGCCTCGACGAACACCTGGCCGACGGGCACGTCGCCGATGCCGAGTTGACGCTCGACGCCGTGCTCGCCGCGGACCGGTGGGGCCGGGCCCGCGCCACCGAACTGGCCGGGGCCGCCGCATGAGCGTGGTCCTGTCGGTGCTCTTCGGGGTGCTGTTCTTCGCGCTGATCATGGTCTCGATCGCGCTGCACGAGGTCGGGCACCTCGTGCCGGCCAAGCTGTTCGGCGTCAAGGTCACGCAGTACTTCGTGGGCTTCGGCAAGACGCTGTGGTCCACCCGCCGCGGGGAGACCCAGTACGGCGTCAAGGCCTTCCCGTTGGGCGGTTACGTCCGGCTCGTGGGCATGTACCCGCCGAAGCGCATCGGCGCCAGGCAGACTTGGCTCACCCGCCTGGCAGACCAGGCCCGCGTCTTCGAATGGGACCAGATCCGCCCCGAGGACGACGGCAAGCTCTTCTTCCAGAAGAAGACGTGGCAGAAGATCATCATCATGCTGGGCGGCCCGGCGATGAACGTGCTGCTGGCCTTCCTCATCTTCCTCGGCATCAACGTGTTCCACGGCACCTACCAGCCCACGCTCACCGTCGGGCAGATGTGGCAGTGCGTGGTCTCGGCCGAGCGCCAGGACCGCACCTGCACCGACGCCGACCCGGCCACCCCCGCCGTCGAGGCGGGCGTGCGGGTGGGCGACACCCTCGTGTCCTTCAACGGCGTGACCCTGACCAGCTGGGGCCAGATGGGCGACCTCGTGCGCGCCAACGCCGACGGGCCGGCCACCCTGGTCGTCGAACGCGACGGCAGCCGGGTGACGCTGCCGACGGTCAACACCGTGCTCAACCACGTGCCCGACCGGCTGGACCCGACGAAGGTCGTCGAGGCCGGCTTCTTCGGCGTGTCGCCGACGCAGCAGCTGACCAAGGCGGGGCCCGTGGCCACCGTGGGCCAGATGTGGGAGATGACCAGGCAGTCGGCCGTGGCACTGGTGAGCTTCCCGGCGCGCATCTGGAACGTCGCGGTCGACCTGGTGACCGGCCAGCCCCGGGACGTCAACTCGCCGGTGTCGATCCTGGGCGCCTCCCGGGTGGCGGGGGAGATCACCACCACGGACCAGCTGGGCACCGCCGACAAGGTGGCGTCGTACCTGTCGCTGCTGGGTGCGGTGAACCTGTTCGTCGCACTGCTGAACCTCGTCCCGCTGCTGCCGCTCGACGGCGGCCACATCGCCGGGGCCATCTACGAGTGGCTCCGCCGCCTGGTCGCGCGCGGTGCGGGAAGGCCGGACCCGGGTCCCGTCGACACCGCGAAGGGCCTGCCGATCACGTACTTCGTGGGCGGGTTCCTCCTCCTCGGCGGCCTCGTGCTCATCGCCGCCGACGTCATCTCCCCGATCCGACTTTTCTGACGAGCAGAGTAGGCTGTCGCACATGTCCGTGAACCTTGGTATGCCCGCAGCGCCCGCGCCGGTGCTCGCACCCCGTCGCCCCACCCGCAAGATCCGGGTCGGGAAGGTCTTCGTCGGCGGCGACGCCCCCATCAGCGTGCAGTCGATGACCACCACCAAGACGACGGACATCAACGCCACCCTGCAGCAGATCGCGGAACTGACCGCCACCGGCTGCGACATCGTCCGCGTCGCCGTCCCCAGCCAGGACGACGCCGACGCGCTGCCGATCATCGCCATGAAGTCGCAGATCCCCGTGATCGCCGACATCCACTTCCAGCCGCGCTACGTCTTCGCGGCAATCGACGCCGGCTGCGCCGCGGTGCGCGTCAACCCCGGCAACATCAAGCAGTTCGACGACAAGGTGGCCGAGATCGCCAAGGCGGCCTCCGACGCGGGCGTGAGCCTGCGCATCGGCGTCAACGCCGGCTCGCTGGACAAGCGGTTGCTCGCCAAGTACGGCGCGCCCACCGCCGAGGCGCTCGTCGAGTCCGCCCTGTGGGAGGCGTCGCTGTTCGAGGAGGTGGGCTTCCACGACTTCAAGATCTCGGTCAAGCACAACGACCCCGTCGTGATGGTGCGCGCCTACGAGCTGCTGTCGGAGAAGTGCCAGTACCCGCTGCACCTGGGCGTCACCGAGGCCGGCCCTGCGTTCCAGGGCACGATCAAGAGTTCCGTCGCGTTCGGCGCGCTGCTCAGCCAGGGCATCGGCGACACCATCCGCGTGTCCCTGTCGGCCCCGCCCGCGGAGGAGGTCAAGGTCGGCCTCAAGATCCTGGAGTCGCTCAACCTGCGGCCCCGCAAGCTCGACATCGTCTCCTGCCCCTCGTGCGGCCGCGCGCAGGTGGACGTCTACACGCTCGCCGAGCAGGTCACCAAGGGCCTCGAGGGGATGCAGGCCCCGCTGCGCGTCGCCGTCATGGGCTGCATCGTCAATGGCCCCGGCGAGGCCCGAGAGGCGGACCTCGGCGTGGCCTCCGGCAACGGCAAGGGCCAGATCTTCGTCAAGGGCGAGGTCATCAAGACCGTCCCCGAGGAGGAGATCGTCGAGACCCTCCTGTTCGAGGCGCGCCGCATCGCCGCCGAGATGGGTGAGGTCGGCGCCCCCGAGGTCTCCGTTTCCTGACCTCCGCTCTGCGGGCTCCCCGATGGCCCTAGAGTTTCGCCCATGAATTCAGGGCTGACGACGATGGGGGCGGGCGACCGCGAACGGGTCGCCCACTTCCTGGCCAGGAGCTCGGTGGAGAACCTCTTCCTGGCCTCCCGCCTGGCCACGCACGGCCTGGACCGCAGGCGGCTGGGCCAGGTCTACGGGTACGAGCGCGATGGCGAACTCACCTCGGTCCTGCTCGACGGCGGCACGCTGTTCATTGCCGGCTTCGACCCCGAGGCCCTGCCCGCGTACGTCGACCGGCTGGGGCCCATCCGTCGGTGCACGTCTATCCTCGGACCCGCCATCTCCGTCCTGGGCCTCTTCGTGGGCCTCGCGGAGCGCTACCGCGGCGCGTGGGGAGGCATCTCCAACATCCGCAAGCGCCAGCCGCTGATGTTGCTCGACCACCTGCCGGAGGTGCCACCCGACCGCCGGGTGCGCCAGCTCACGCTCGACGACTACCCGAGCTACCTCGACGCCTCGGTGCACATGTACACCGACGAGATCGGCAGCTCACCCTTCAAGTACGGCGGCGGCTACGAGGGGTTCGTGAAGGACCGGCTCAAGCAGGGCGACGCCTACGGCATCGTCGACGACAAGGGCACCGTGATCTTCAAGGCCGACCTCGGCCCGAAGCTGGGGGACCAGGCCCAGTTGCAGGGCGTGTGGGTGGCCCCGCACCTGCGTGGCCGTGGCCTCAGCGTGCCGGCGATGGCGGGGATGTTCCACCTCGTGATGGAGCGCTACCCGCTGATCAGCCTCTACGTCAACGACTTCAACACCGCGGCGATCCGCTCCTACGAGCACCTGGGCTTCGTCGAGGTGGGCGCGCTGGCCACCGTGCACTACTGAGCCACGATGTGGCCGCCGCGCCGGGGCGCCAGCACGAACGCCAGCAGGTAGATGAGCAGCACCAGGATCAGCAGGTTGCCGTAACCGGTGAGCAGCGCTGCGTACTCCAGGCAGCCGCCCACCAGCGCGCCGAGCAGGTTCAGCCCGAACGCGGCCCGTGCGTTGTCCGCTGCGGCGAAACGCTTCGCGAAGGCCACGTTGGCCAGGAAGATGGGGACGAAGGCGAGGGCGACGGCCACGATCAGCCGCGGCACGTACGGCAGCGCGAGCAGCCACGCGGGCTGGACGACGTAGGCGAGTGCGATCGACAGCCCGATGCCGGCGAACAGCCAGGTGATGGGTGGGGTGCGCCACCGTCGGGTCACCTCCACTGCGGCGAGCACGATCAGCAGCACGCCGCCGAACACGAGCGCGTTGACCAGCCAGGTGGTGCCGAACAGCAGGGCGAACGTGGCGATGTACTTGGTCTCCAGCAGCATGAACGCCACGCCCATGCAGAAGAGGTCGGCGTAGGGACGCATCTGGCGTAGCGGCCCACCGAGCGCGCGCACGGTGAGGGCGGAGGCCAGCAGGATCCCGGCGAGGACCCACAGGTACGTGGCGGGGATGCCGTCGCCCCGGTAGTAGAGGAACGGCGCGTTGTCCGTGGGCGGCTCGATGCGGTCTGCCGGCACGACGTGGTTGTCGGTCCCGCAGGCCTGCGCCGAGGGGTCCTTCGCGACGGTGACGACGGCCTGCCCGCCGCCGAGCAGGTCGACGCAGGGCGCGTGGCCGAAGGCCTCCTGTGCGATCCCGCCCAGCCGGTCGATCAGCCAGTCCTCGCGGTAGTAGTTGTACATCGAGAACACGCCGTCGTCGGTCAGGCGCTCGCGCGCCGAGGCCAGGGCCTCCTCGGTGAACAGGAACGACTCGAGCCGGATCTGGGAGGCGCCGCTGACGAGCGCGAGGCTGTCGGGCAGCGCGAACAGGATGAGGTCGTACTTCTCGTCAGTGCTCTCCAGGAATGCGCGCCCGTCGTTGACGATCCGGCGGACCTTGGGATCGGAGTACGGCTGGTCTGGGTTCAGCTCGGCGCCGATCTCCATATGCGCGGGTCGATGTCGACGGCGTCGACGCTCTCGGCGCCCTGCTGCAGCGCGATCGCCACGTCGGAGCCGGAGCCGGCACCGATGATCAGCACCCGCCCGGGCGTGGGCGCGGCCATCCGCTCGTAGGGCGTGCGGTAGAGCAGCTCGGCCTCGTTGAGCTTGTACTCGGCCGACCCCATCAACTGGTGGGGGATGCCGTTGACGGTGATCAGGTGCAGCGGGTTGCCGTCCGAGGAGCGGCCCACGTCGCGCTGCGTGACCTTGTAGTACGGCGACCACGTCACGCCCGGCGTGACCGTCTCCGCCAGCAGCGACCCGACGATGGCGACGCCCGCCACCACGGCCACCAGCCGGTGTCGGCCCCACGCCAGCCAGACCAGCGCCACCGCCACCAGCACGCCCCACACCACCGACGGCGCGCGCAGGAAGGACAGCAGCGTGAACAGCGAGATGCCGAGGATCGAGCCGACGAGGTCCCACCGGTAGGCGTTGAGGTTCTCCAGTTCAGCGAAGCAGCGCCCCACGACCTCGCCGGGGCCCGCGAGGATCGCCGCCACCAGCAGGAAGATCACCGGGAGGGCGAGCCACGCCGGCGGCCCCTGGGCCGACAGCGAGGTGAAGTAGATGATCCCGTCACCGGTGCGGTCGATCGTCACGGGGAAGGCCCACACCACGAACACCAGGACCGCGAGCAGGGGCGGCGTCCACGGCACGATCGACCACTCCTTGCGCGAGATGAGGAATCCCGCGCCGATGCCCAGGAACGAGCCGAGCAGGACGAAGTTCGAGAAGTACGAGAGGTGCACCACGTTCGAGCCCAGCCAGCGGATGAGCGCCAGTTCCATGAACAGCATGAGGGCGCTGCCCACGACCAGGCGGGTGACGGTGCTGCGGGGTCCTGCGGAAAGCGTGCTCACGGGGACATCGTGCCCGGTCACGGAGTCATCCCGGGCTGGAATCCGCAGGTCCGCGTCGATGGGTAGACTCGGCCCGTGATTTCCAAGCTCTCCTCCCTGTTCGTCCGCACGCTCCGCGACGACCCCGCGGATGCCGAGGTGCCCAGCCACCGCTGGCTGGTCCGCGCCGGCTACATCCGCCGGGCGGCGCCAGGCATCTACTCGTGGCTGCCGCTGGGCCTGAAGGTGCTGGAGAAGGTCGAGGCCATCATCCGCGAGGAGATGGACGCCATCGGTGCGCAGGAGGTGCGCTTCCCTGCGCTGCTGCCCCGTGAGCCCTACGAGGCCACCGGCCGCTGGACCGACTACGGGGACAACCTCTTCCGCGTCTCCGACCGCAAGGGCACCGACATGCTGCTCGGCCCCACGCACGAGGAGATGTTCACGCTGATGGTCAAGGACCTGTACAGCTCGTACAAGGACCTGCCGCTGTCGCTGTACCAGATCCAGACGAAGTACCGCGACGAGGCGCGGCCCCGCGCCGGGCTGCTGCGCGGCCGCGAGTTCATCATGAAGGACTCCTACTCCTTCGACGTCGACGACGAGGGGCTCGAGGCCAGCTACCAACTGCACCGCACCGCGTACCAGCGCATCTTCGAGCGCCTCGGCCTCGAGTACGTGATCGTCTCCGCGATGGCCGGCGCCATGGGCGGCTCGCGCTCCGAGGAGTTCCTGGCGGTGGCCGCCAACGGTGAGGACACCTTCGTCCGCTCACCGGGCGGTTACGCGGCCAACGTCGAGGCCGTGCGCTTCGCCGCCCCGGCGGAGCTGCCCGTCGACGAGGCGCCCGCGATGGCCGTGTTCGACACGCCCGGTGCGGGCAGCATCGGCGCCGTGGTCGAACTGCTCAACCGCGACCTGCCGGGCCGCACCTGGAGCGGTGCCGACACCCTCAAGAACGTCCTGTTCATGGTGACCGACCCCGAGGGCGGGAAGCGGCCGCTGGCCGTCGGCCTCCCGGGCGACCGCGAGGTGGACGCCAAGCGCCTTGAGGCTGCGCTGGAGCCCTCGGTCGCGGAGCCGTTCTCCGAGGAGGACTTCAAGCAGTACCCGCAGCTGGTGGTGGGCTTCATGTCCCCGGTGTCGCTCGACGGCACCCGCGTGCTCGGCAAGGAATCCTCGACGAAGATCGAGTACCTGGTGGACCCGCGCGTGGTCACCGGCACGCACTGGGTCACCGGTGCCAACGTCAAGGACCAGCACCTCACCGGCGTCACGGCCGGCCGCGACTTCACCGCCGACGGCATCCTCGACGTCGGTGACGTGCGGGAGGGCGACCCGGCGCCGGACGGCTCGGGCCCCCTCACGCTGGCCCGCGGCATCGAGATGGGCCACATCTTCCAGCTCGGCCGCAAGTACGCCGAGGCGTTGGGCCTGAAGGTGCTGGACCACAGCGGCAAGCTCGTCACCGTCACCATGGGCTCCTACGGCGTGGGGGTCTCGCGTGCGGTGGCCGCCGTCGCCGAGGCCACCAGTGACGACAAGGGCCTCAACTGGCCGCTCGCCCTCGCGCCGTTCCAGGTGCACGTGATCGCCACGGGCAAGGAGGCCGAAGTGTTCGAGGAGGCGGAGCGCATCGCGGGCGAACTCGACGGCAGGGGCCTCGACGTCCTCTACGACGACCGCAAGGCCAGCCCCGGCGTCAAGTTCGCCGACTCCGAGGTGCTCGGCATGCCGATCATCGTGGTGGTGGGCCGCGGTCTGGCCAACGGACTCGTCGAGCTGCGGATCCGTGCCACCGGCGAGAAGCGCGAGGTGGCGGTGGACAGCATCGTCGACGAGGTGCTCGCCCTCGTCTAGGCCACCCAGCCCGGCCACCAGGTGAGCGCCGTGCCGGTCTCCTGCACCGGCGCCACCTGGGCGGCCATGCCGTCGGCCCATGCAGGGTCGGGGTCAGCGGCCACCAGCCGGGCGAAGCCCTCCAGCACCTGCAGCTCCAGGTGCCCCCAGGCCTCGCGGATGGTGGCGCGGCTGTCCATGGGTGTCGGCAGCTCGAAGGCGGCCGGCTGCTCCGGCACCTGGTCGCCGAGCCGGGCGCGCAGCTCGTTGCGCAGCTCGCGGGCCGCGTTGAGCCGCGCCAGGCCGACCGGGTGCAGGGCGTCGTCGCCGCTGAGCCGGCCGAGGCCGACGCCCAGCCCGTAGATCAGCGCCCACACATGCCCCAGCAGGATCGGCAGCGAGGCGTCCAGCGTGGTGGGCTGGAGGCGGCGTGGGGCGGCATCGCCCGGGACCGGTGCCACCGAGCGCTCCGTGAGCCCCCGCACCGCCGTCGCGATCGAGGTGTAACAGAGCCGGAGGTCGCCGTGCTCGGCGTCTCCTGCCGCCGCCATGAGGGCCCGGGCGGTGTCGGCGATGGCGGCGTCGAGGCGGTTGGCGGCGGCCACGGCGTCGCTGGGGGTCGCGACCACGCCGACCGTGACCTCGAACACGTCCTGCTCGGAGTCGGACAGCGGGTCGGGTACCGCCAGCCTCGCCACGTGGGCGTCGCACTGTGCCAGCGCCGCCACGGCCCAGGGCTGGGCCTCCCATTGCGGGGAGTCGACGAGCGAGGCGACCAGCGCACGGAGGCCCGCCGTCGCCTGGTGCGCCGCGCTGGCCGTGGCCGAGCGCGTGGGCTCGGGCTCCGGCTCGGGAAGGGGGGCACGGCCCTCAGGGCCACCCGTGACCACCGGGCTCGCCGTGCAGCCGGTCGCCGAGAGCGCGAGCAGGGCCAGGGCGGTGCGGCGGCTGATGGGCATGCGGCCAGCGTAGTGGGTGGGTATGCTGGGCCTCACAATCAGGCTCACAACCGGATACGGAGACGCACATGCAAGAAGCCAAGTTGGTGGCTGTCATCGAGCCAATCCTGGCCCAGCACGGGTTGGAACTCGACAGCCTCGATGTCACCCGCATGGGGAAGCGTTCCGTGCTCCGGCTCACCGTCGACGGTGACGGCCCGCAGGGTCGCGGCCCGCTGCTCGACGACATCGCCGCCGCCTCGTCGGCGGTGTCCGCCGCGCTCGACGAGGACCCGGCTGTCGGTGACCACCCGTACACGCTCGAGGTGAGCTCCCGGGGCGTGGGCAAGCCGCTGACCGAACCCAAGCACTTCCGCCGCAACGCCACCCGCCTGGTGAAGCTGTGGCTGGCGGACGCCGAACTCACCGGCCGCATCACGGACGCCGACGACGACGGGGTCACCGTCGACGTCGACGGCGCGGAGCGCACGGTGCCGTTCGCGGACATCAACAAGGCCGTCGTCCAGGTGGAGATGAACCGCCCGGTGGACGGCGACGAGGACGAGGAGAACTGACATGGATGTCGACCTGGCATCACTGACGCTGATCGAGCGCGAGCGTGGCATCGACCGCGAGTACCTGCTCAAGACGCTCGAGGACGCGCTCCTCAACGCGTACAACAAGACCCCCAACGCCCTGCGCGGCGTCAAGGTGGAGATCAACCGCAAGACCGGCAAGGCCGCGGTGCTCGCCCCGGAGTTCAACGACGACGACGAGATCATCGGCTACTTCGACGACACTCCGGAGGACTTCGGCCGCATCGCCGCCGCCACCGCCCGCCAGGTCATCTTCCAGCGGATCCGGGAGGCGGAGGACGACCAGAAGTTCGGCCACTTCGCCGCCACCGAGGGCGACGTCATCGTCGGCGTGGTGCAGCAGGACCGCGACTCCAAGGCCGTGCGCGTGCTGATCAGCAAGGGGGACCAGGACAAGTTCGAGGCGCTCATGCCGCTGGCCGAGCAGGTGCCCGGCGAGGACTACGGCCACGGCCGACGGCTGCGCGTCTACGTGGTCAGCGTCCGCCGCGAGCTGCGCGGCCCGCAGGTGATCGTGTCGCGCACGCACCCCAACCTGGTGCGCAAGCTGTTCGCCCTCGAGGTGCCGGAGATCGGCCAGGGGGTCGTCGAGATCTGTGAGGTGGCGCGCGAGGCGGGCCACCGCACGAAGATCGCGGTGCGCTCGCTGGACCCGAACGTGTCGGCCAAGGGTGCGTTCATCGGCCCCATGGGCCAGCGCGTGCGCGCCGTGACCAACGAGCTGGGGGAGGAGAAGATCGACATCGTCGACTACTCCGACGACCCCACGGAGTTCGTGGCCGCCGCGCTGTCGCCGGCCAAGGTGCTGTCGGTGACGGTGGTCGACGAGCAGGCGCGCGCGTGCCGCGCGATCGTGCCGGACTACCAGCTCTCGCTGGCGATCGGCCGCGAGGGACAGAACGCCCGGCTGGCCGCGCGCCTGACCGGGTGGCGCATCGACATCCAGCCCGACGTGACGGCGTAGGCGGCCGCTCCGCCAGCCATCCCAGGTCGCCCCCGACTGAGAGATTCTTAGAATTCTTTTGGAATCTTCTCAGGCGGGGGTTAGTCTGTTCTCGCTGGAATCCCAGCGCACCCCGATCAGAGGACTGTTCGAGCAGATGGCGAAGAAGATCTGGACCCCGGTCATCGCAGGCGTCAGCGCATTGGCGCTGGTTGGTGGCGTGGGAGTGGCCAGCGCGCTGGACAAGAGCGATGTCACCATGGTCGTCGACGGCGTCTCCCGCACCATCGCAGTGCGTGAGAACACCGTCGCGCAGGTGCTCGAACTCGAGGGCATCGAGCCCGGCCCGCACGACGTCGTGCTGCCCGCCGCCGACACCCCGGTGGTCGACGGCCTCGAGATCAGCGTGGCCTACGCCCGCCCGCTCAACGTGTCGATCGACGGCGAGGAGCGCGAGCTGTGGACCACGGCGAAGAACGTGGGCGACGCGTTGAAGATGCTGCGCCTCGACGCGGCCGACTCCAAGCTGTCGGCATCGCGCTCGGCCGCCATCAGCCGCGAGGGGCTCTCGCTCGACATCGTCACCGCCAAGGACTACACGCTCACGGCGGGCGGGGCGACCACCCCGAAGCGCCTGGCCGGCACCGTCGCCGACGCGCTCGCCGAGGCGGGCATCACGCCGGATGCCGATGACAAGCTGAGCCCTGCTGCCGAGACCCAACTCGAGGACGGCATGGAGATCGTCTTCGTCCGGGTCGACGTGAAGCCCTCGACGAAGACCGTCGCGGTGGCTTTCGACAAGACCACGGTCAAGTCCGACGACATGCTGAAGGGCGACGAGAAGGTCACCACCAAGGGCGTGCCCGGGGAGAACCTCGAGACCTACACCAACGTCTACGAGGACGGCGTGCTGAAGTCCTCCCAGCTCGCCTCCACGGAGGTGGTCAAGGAGCCCGTCACGCAGGTCACCACCGTCGGTACCAAGGTGGTGCCGGTGGCCACGTCCTCGTCCTCCGGTGAGGGCCTGGACCTGCGCCGTGCCTCGATGTGGGACCGCATCGCCCGATGCGAGTCCACCAACCGCTGGAACATCAACACCGGCAACGGCTACTACGGCGGCCTCCAGTTCAACCTGCAGACCTGGCGCAGCGTCGGCGGCACCGACTTCGCCGCGTACCCGCACCAGGCCACCCGCGAGGAGCAGATCACGGTTGCCAACCGGCTGTACGACCAGCGCGGCCTCCAGCCGTGGGGCTGCAAGCCCTGACCCGTCCAGGCAGTGGGGCCATGGCCCTCCCCATCGCCTTGCCTGCTGAGTAGTGTGGAGGTTCCACGGAAACCGGACCCCAACGAAAGGCAAGGCCCATGACCGAACGGAAACTGCCCAACCTCGACATCGTCGACGAGGACTTCCTCGCCCAGGCGACCACCAACCAGGGGCCATGGGTGACCATCCTGTTGCCCACCCAGCGCACCGGTCGGGAGACGCTCGCCGCGCGCTCCCAGTACCAGAACCTCGTCAAGCTCGCCGAGTCCGAACTCCAGCGCAGGGGAGGGGCCGAGGAGGTGCTGGCGGCCCTGCACCGACTGGTCGAGGACCGCACCTTCTGGCTGAGCCAGTCAGACGGCCTGGCGGTGTACGCCGCTCCCGGCCTGCTGCGCACCTTCCGGCTGCCCATGTCGCTGCCCGAGGAGGCGTGTGTCGCCGACCATCCGCGCCTCGCCCCGCTCGCCGGCGCGTTGTCGGCAGTCGGCGGCTCGTTCGACCTCCTGGCGCTCGCGGCCAACAGCGTGCGGCTGTTCGAGGGCACCCGCAACTCGATCGGCGAACTGGCCTTCCGCGACGACACCCCGACGGGCGTCGACGAGGTGCCCACCCATGGCCACGAGACCCAGTTGCAGAGCTCGGCCCAGAGCCGCGGCGGCGACTTCGCGAACTTCCACGGCCACGGCGGCGACCGTGACGTCGCGGCGGCAGAGCTCGAGCGGCTGTTCCGTGGCGTGGCCATCGGCGTCGACGACGTGCTGGGCAGGGGAGCCGACAGGCCGTTGGTGCTGGCCGGGGTCGCCGAGCACGGGGCGACGTTCCGCGCGATCAGCACGCGCAAGAACATCGTCGACGACATGGTCACCGGCAACGTCGAGCACCTGAGCGCCGAGGAACTGCACGAGAGGGCCTGGCCCATCGCCGAGCAGGCCCTGCGCAAGGACGACGCCGCGCTGACGGACCGCTACAACGAGCTCGTCGGCACCGGCAAGGCCTCCGATGACGTGGCCTACATCGCCAGGGCCGCGGAGGAGGGGCGCGTCGACACCCTCCTGCTGCGTCGGCCGACGACGGCACCGGACGGACAGCCGCGCCTGGTGACCGACGAGGTGGACGCCGTCATCGTGCACACCCTGCGCAACTCCGGCGCCCTCGCCGTCACCGCGGACGAGGCAGCCCCGGCGGTGCGGGCCATCTTCCGCTACTGAGGCTCTGCCCCGTCACGCTCCGGTAACGGGCCTTTGGGGCAGGGGGCGGCGGGAAGTAGCATGGCGGAACCTATGACTGTTCACCGTGCGTTCACGTCCCGTTCATCAGGCGAACGGAAGCCATGGGGACGGCTGGCCGTCCTCGTGGTTCCCTTCGCCGTGCTCGGCGTCTGGCTCAAGATTGTCCGCATCGACCGGTTCTTCCCCCGTGCCGGCCTCGCCGAGACGGCTGCCAAGACCTCCTCCGACATCGCGTTCGGCCTGTTCTGGTGCCTCCTGTGGGCGGTCGTGCTGCTGTACGTGCGCAAGTCCCGGCGACGAACGGTCGTCGTCCTGCTGGCCCAACTCGCCACCGCTGTCGTCGGTGCCTTCATGGTGCTCAACCACGCCTACGCGATGCGCACCGGCAACCCCCTGACGCTCTCGCAGATCTCCCTCGCGGTGCGCGAGGCCGAGGCGATGTCGGGCCTGCTCGGCTCGCAGGTCACGCCGTCGTTCATCGCGTTGCTGAGCGGCGTCGTCGCCTGGGCGCTGGTGGCCCCGTTCCTGCTGGGGCGGCCGTTCGAGCGACTCTTCAGGCGTGAGGCGGGCCCGGCCGTGCGACGACTGGGGCTGGCCGGGGTGGTCATCCTCCTCCTGGCGGCCACGTGGACCGCCCCGACGGCGTCCGCCGCCTTCTCCCTGGCGCCCGCGGTGCAGCTGGCCGTCTCGCCGCTGCGCGAGGCGGCGGCCTATCCCGAGGCCCTGGCGTCCGAGGGCCCGCTGCCCGACCCGGACCGCACGCGCCTCGTGCCACGCGCCGGCGTGGAGCCGCGCAACCTGGTGATCATCACGCTCGAGTCGCAGCGCGCCACGTCCACGCTCCCGGAGACCAGGCAGCCCGTGACGCCGGTGCTCGACGCCCTGGCCGAGCAGAGCGTGCGGCCCGAGCGGGGCTACACAGTGCTGCCGCACACGTCGAAGTCCCTGGTGTCGATCCACTGCGGCATGGCGCCGCCCCCGGACAGCGACAACAGCGAGGCGAGCGAGGACGGGCTGCCGCAGCGCTGCATCCCCGAACTGCTGGCCGAGCAGGGCTACGACACTGCCTTCTTCCAGTCGGCCACGGAGCACTTCGAGCGGCGCCGCGACACCGTGGCCAACCTCGGCTTCCACAAGTTCACGCCGGTGGACCGGATGGACAAGACGGGCTTCAACAAGGCCAACTACTTCGGCTACGAGGACGACATCATGCTCGAGCCAGCGCGTCGCTGGCTCAGCACCCAGGACGGGCCGTTCCTGCTCAGCATGCTGACGGTCACGGCCCACCACGACTACAAGTTGCAGGGCTACGAACCCATCGACTTCGTCGACCAGCCGCTGCTGAACAAGTACCTCAACAGCGTGCACGTGCAGGACCGGTTCGTCGGCAACGTCATCGAGATGTTCAAGGAACTGGGCCTCTACGAGGACACCGTGTTCGTGATCACCGGCGACCACGGGGAGGGCTTCGGCGAGCACCAGCTCTACCAGCACGACAACACGATCTACGAAGAGGGCATCCGGATCCCGATGATGATCCACGACCCGCAGCGGGGACCCGAGCTCATCGAGGGGCCGGCGAACCAGTTGGCGCTCCTCCCCACGGCGGTCGACGCACTGGGCTTCGACCTCGCCACGGACGTCGACTACCGACCGTCGCTGTACAGCGGCGAACCCCAGGGGCCGGTCGTGGTGAGCTGCTGGGTGCGCGGTCGGTGCACGGCGGTGCTCGACGGCGACCGCAAGCTGATCCACCACTTCGGCGACCGCCGCGACGAGGTCTTCGACGTGAGCGTGGACCCGTTCGAGCGCAACGACATCGTGGAGGAGGCCGACGAGGACTGGATGGAGAGTCGGCGCGAGATCGCGGTGGGCTGGTACCTCGACGCGGAACGCTGGTACGCGCCGGGGGAATGACCCCCCGGCGCGCGGTGCGGTGCCCTCAGCGGTGTCCGCCGCGGACCCCGACGATGCCTGCCTCGATGGCCTTCTGCACGGCGTCGGCCTCGGTCTGCGTCAGGGTGCCGTCGGTGACGGCCTGGTCGAGCACCTCCTGTGCGTCGGCGGCGCGTTCGGCCTCGAACTGCGTGCGCAACTCGTCGAGTGCGTCGTCGACCGTGGCCCGGTCGATGCCGAGCTCCGACGCCAGCGCCTCGGCAAGCGCTTCCTGGCGTTCCTCGGGGGTGCCGGAGTCGCCGTCGCGGACGGCGTCCATGGCCTCGTCCAGCGCGTCGGCCAGCGCGGCCTCCTCGACCCCCAGCTTCTCCGCCAGTGCCGAGAGGTCCATGCCCCCCAAGCCGCCCATGCCGTGCATGCCACCGCGGTGGTGGCCGCCGGGGCCGCGCTCGTCCCAGGCCCGTCCGCGCCCGGTGTCATCCTGTTGTGAGGGGGCTGCCGTGTCGTCGGCGGAGGCCGTTGGCGACGCGGTGGGGGTGGGCGTCTCGGCGTTGGCGAGCGTGGCGGCGCCCAGGCCGAAGCCGGCCGCCATGGCTGCCGCGGACACTGCGGCGATGGTCTTGTTCATGGGTGATCCCTTCGTGGTGGCGGCGGGCGCTGTTGCCCGCTGCCCCCACGCTCCCGCGCGCGGCTGTGGTGCGGCTGTGCGCCGGCTGGGGGAGCGCTGCGAAGTGGCACTAGGCTGGGCGCCGTGACCCCCCAACGCACCTGCATCGGGTGCCGCGCCGTCGACGACCAGGATGCACTCGTCCGGCTCGTGCGCCGAGACACCACCGTGCTCGACGGCACCGCGCCGCGCCTGCCGGGCCGGGGCGCCTACCTGCATGCCCGGTGCCTCGAGTTGGCAGAACGCCGCCACGCCATCCGCCGGACGTTCGGTCCGGGGGCCGAGCTCGACCCGGCCGCGCGTGAGGCCATCGCCCGAAGTGGAAGCGGCGGGGCAGGCGCGTTATGATGGTGGGCGGCCTGCGCAGTGCGCGGCCACATCGTTCCACGCCCGGAAGGGCGACAACCAGAAGGTGGGCTGGAAGCTGATGACCACTCGATGAGTACCCAACGATGACCAAACACAACTAGGTCCGCGCCTTGGAGGTCGGGCCGCTGAAGGAGAGTAGTGGCAAAGCCTCGCGTCCACGAGATCGCCAAGGAAATTGGAAAGACCAGCAAGGAACTGCTGACCTGGCTGGGCGAGAACGGTGAATACGTTCGCGGCCCGTCCTCGACGTTGGAAGCGCCCGTAGTGCGCCGCGTCCGGGAGGCGTTCTCCGCCAAGGGCGGAGATGCGGCCCCGGCCAAGCAGTCCAAGCCCGCACCGAAGGCGGAGGCTCCGGCCCCCGTCGTCGAGTCGCACCCCGACGTCCCCGTCGCCACCCCCGGCGCGCCCGACCCGTCGGCACCCGCGGTGACCGATGCGCCGCCCGCGCCCGCACGTCCCCAGGCCGCACCGCGTCCGACGCCCGGCCCCAAGCTTCCGTCGGCCGCGCCGAAGCCCGGCGCCCCGGCCGCCAGGCCAGGGGCACCCGCTGCCCCGAAGCAGCCGGCCCCCCCGGCGGCGCGCCCCGGCGCACCCAAGCCCGGTGCCCCCGCACCGCGTCCCCAGGCCCCGGCTCCCGGCCCGCGCAAGCCCGCCGCGCCGCGGCCCGGCAACAACCCGTTCGCTCCCGCACAGGGCATGGGCACGCAGCAGCGTCGCCCTCGTCCCGACGGCGCACCGCGTCGTGAGGGCGGCGCCCCGCGTCCGGGTGGCACCGGCGGCCTGCCCTCGATGCCGCGTCCCGGCGGCACGGGCGGCCTTCCCGGCATGCCCCGCCCCAACCCCGCCATGATGCCGAAGCAGGCGAACCCGACGCTCGGGCGCGCAGGCGGCCGCGGTCGCGGTGCTGCCGGTGGCCCCGGCCGTGGTCGTCCCGGCGCAGGCGCTCCGGGTCGTCCGGGTGCTGGCGGCGGCGCTCCGGCGTTCGGCTCCGGCCCGATGGGCGGTGGCCCCGGCGGCGGTGGCGGTCGCGGTGGTGGCGCAGGCCGCGGCCGTGGCGGCACGCAGGGTGCCTTCGGTCGTGGCGGTGGCGCAGGCCGCCGTCGCAAGTCGAAGAAGCAGCGCAGGCAAGAGTTCGACCAGATGGAGGCGCCGGCGATCGGCGGCGTGCGCGTCCGCAAGGGCGACGGCCAGACCGTCCGCCTCCGTCGTGGCGCCTCGCTGACGGACCTCGCCGAGAAGATCGGCGTGGACGCGGCCTCGCTCGTGCAGGTGCTGTTCCACCTGGGTGAGATGGTGACCGCCACGCAGTCGGTCGCCGACGACACGCTCGAGGTGTTGGGCGCCGAGCTCGACTACAACATCGAGGTCGTCTCGCCCGAGGACGAGGACCGCGAGCTGCTCGAGAGCTTCGACCTGGAGTTCGGCGAGGACCTCGGCGACGAGGACGACCTGGAGGCCCGCCCGCCGGTCGTGACCGTCATGGGCCACGTCGACCACGGCAAGACCCGCCTGCTCGACTCGCTGCGCCACGCCAACGTCGTGGCGGGTGAGGCCGGTGGCATCACCCAGGCCATCGGCGCCTACCAGGTCGAGACCGAGGTCGACGACCAGGACCGCCGCATCACGTTCATCGACACCCCCGGTCACGAGGCGTTCACCGCCATGCGTGCCCGTGGTGCCAAGTCGACCGACATCGCGGTGCTCGTGGTGGCTGCCGACGACGGCGTGATGCCGCAGACCATCGAGGCGCTCAACCACGCCCAGGCTGCCGACGTCCCGATCGTCGTGGCCGTCAACAAGATCGACAAGGAGACCGCTGACCCCACGCGCGTTCGTGGCCAGCTGTCCGAGTTCGGCCTGGTGCCGGAGGAGTACGGCGGCGACACCCAGTTCGTCGACGTGTCCGCCGCCACCCGCCAGGGCCTGCCGGAACTGCTCGAGGCCATCGTGCTGACCGCGGATGCCGCGCTCGACCTGCGCGCCAACCCGGACATGCCGGCCCAGGGCGTCGCGATCGAAGCGCACCTCGACAAGGGCCGCGGCCCCGTGGCCACCGTCCTGGTGCACCGCGGCACGCTGCGCATCGGCGACTCGATCGTCGCGGGCTCGGCACACGGCCGCGTCCGTGCGCTGATCAACGACCAGGGTGAGAACCTCACCGAGGCCCCGCCGTCGATGCCCGTCCAGGTGCTCGGCCTGACGTCGGTCCCCGGCGCAGGCGACAACTTCCTGGTCGTCGACGACGACCGCATGGCCCGCCAGATCGCCGACAAGCGTGAGGCACGCATGCGCGCCGCCCAGCAGGCCAAGTCCGGCCGTCGCAAGACGCTCGACCAGCTGTTCGAGCAGCTCGAGAAGGGCGAGACGCAGGAACTGCTGCTCATCCTCAAGGGCGACGGCGCCGGTTCGGTGGAGGCCCTCGAGGACGCGCTCAGCGGCATCGAGGTCGGCGAAGAGGTCTCGCTGCGTGTCATCGACCGCGGTGTCGGTGCCATCACCGAGACCAACGTGTCGCTGGCCGCGGCGTCCAAGGCCGTCATCATCGGCTTCAACGTGCGGCCCACGCCGCACGCAGCCCAGATGGCGGACCGCGAGAACGTCGACATCCGCTTCTACTCGGTGATCTACTCGGCCATCGACGAGATCGAGGCCGCGCTCAAGGGCATGCTCAAGCCGATCTACAAGGAGGAGGTGCGAGGCCAGGCGGAGATCCGCGAGGTCTTCCGTTCCTCCAAGTTCGGCAACATCGCCGGTTGCATGGTCACCGACGGCACCATCAAGCGCAACGCCAAGGCCCGCCTGCTGCGCGACGGCGTGGTCATCTCGGAGACGTCGATCGCGTCGCTGCGCCGTGAGAAGGACGACGCCACTGAGGTCCGCGAGGGCTTCGAGTGCGGCATCACGCTCACCTACAGCGACATCAAGATCGGTGACGTCATCGAGACGTTCGAGATGGTGGAAGTGGAGCGTGAGTGATGGTCGGACCCCGTAACGCCAAGCTCGCCGACCAGATCAAGGTCATCCTGGCCTCGACGATCGACCGGCGTGTGAAGGACCCCCGTCTGGGCTTCGTCACGATCACGGAGGTGCGGCTGACCGGCGACAACCGGGAGGCCACCGCCTTCTACACCGTGCTCGGCGACGACGAGGACCGTGCGGGCAGCGCCGCGGCGCTGGAATCGGCCAAGGGCATGCTGCGCTCCACCGTGGGCCAGCAGTTGGGCATGAAGTTCACGCCCACGCTGGAGTTCGTCCTCGACGCCACGCCGGACTCGGCGCGGCACATCGAGGACCTCCTGGCCCAGGTGCAGGCCAGCGACGCGGCCGCGGCCGCCGCTGCTGCGGGCAAGGAGTTCGCCGGCGAGGCGGACCCCTACCGCAAGCCGCGCGAGGCCTCGGACGAAGCCGCCGACGAAGAGTGAGCAACGCACAACCGGCCGCCACCTCGGGCGTGGTGATCATCGACAAGGAGTCGGGGGTCACCTCGCACCAAGTGGTCGGCCGGTTGCGCCGTCTCCTGGGCACCCGGAAGATCGGCCACGCCGGCACGCTCGACCCGATGGCCACGGGCGTGCTGATCCTCGGCGTCAACCGCGCCACCCGCCTGCTGGGCCACCTGGCCCTGCACGACAAGCGGTACCTGGCCACCGTGCGGCTGGGCCAGTCCTCGCACAGCGATGACGCCGACGGCGACCTCACCGACGTCGCGGACGCCTCCGTCGTGACCCGCGAACAGCTCGAGGCTGCGCTCGTGCCGCTGCGGGGTGACATCCTGCAACGGCCCAGCGCCGTCTCCGCCATCAAGGTGGACGGGAAGCGGGCCCATGCCCGCGTCCGCGCGGGCGAGTCGGTCGAACTCCCCGCCCGGCCCGTGACCGTGGCCCGGCTGGACGTCCTCGGCGTGCGGCCGTCGGGCACGTACCTCGACGTCGACATCGACGTGGAGTGCTCGTCGGGCACCTACATCCGCGCGATCGCCCGAGACCTGGGCGAGGCGCTCGGCGTGGGCGGCCACCTGACGGCCCTGCGTCGCACGCGCATCGGTGGTTACTCGATCGACGACGCCGTGCCGCTGGGCGACGAGGCGCCCGCCCTCATGAGCATGGCGCAGGCCGCTCGGCTCAGCTTCCCGGTGGTCGAGCTCACCGAGGACGAGGCCCGCGACGTCGGCTACGGCCGCCCCCTCCAGCGGCCCGTGCCGGCCAACCCCACCGGTGTGATCGGCCCCGACGGAGACCTGCTGGCGCTCTACCAACCGGACGGGGATGGCTCCAGGCCGGTTGCGGTGTTGGTGTGAGCGTGCCAGATTTAGGCGATGTGGAGACTCCCGTGACTGAATCCGTGGTCGTGATCGGCAACTTCGACGGCGTGCACACCGGGCACCAACAGGTGCTCGCCGAGGCCACCCGAGACGTCGCCCATCCGCTGGTGGTCCTGACCTTCTGGCCGCACCCGGTGACGGTGCTGCGCCCGGACAAGGCGCCCAAGCTCCTGAGCGACCTCCGCTCGCGCATCGACCTGCTCAAGCAGGCCGGTGCCCACGAGGTGCGCGTGATCCAGTTCAACGAGGAGGTCGCCAACCTCTCGCCCGCCGAGTTCGTCGAGCGCTTCCTGGCGCCCCTCCACCCCGTCCGTGTCGTGGTGGGTGAGAACTTCCGCTTCGGCCACCGGGCCTCCGGGGACGTGAGCACGCTGGCTGAACTGGGGGAGGGCCGCTTCGAGGTGCTGCCCCTGCCCTTGACCACCGTCGACGACGAGGTGTCGTGCTCCACGAGCATCCGGTCGCTGCTGGGCGAGGGTGACGTCGCCACGGCGGCCCAGCACCTGGGCCGGCCGTTCCGGTTCCGTGGCGTCGTGGTCGTGGGGGACCAGCGCGGGCGAGAACTGGGCTACCCCACTGCGAACCTCACCGTGCCGCGTGACATGGCGGTGCCCGCAGACGGGGTGTACGCCGGGTGGGTCACCGTGCTGGACCAGCCGGGGGCCGAGCCCATGCCGGCGGCCATCTCGGTGGGCACCAACCCCACGTTCGACGGCTCCGACCGGCGGGTGGAGAGCTACGTCCTGGACCGCACGGACCTGGAGCTCTACGGCTCGGAGATCGCCGTCGACTTCGTCGACCGGCTGCGCGGCCAGGTGCGCTTCGACGGCATCGAGGCCCTCATCGAACAGATGGGCGCAGACGTCGAGGCGACCCGCAGCGCCCTGGGTCAGACGCGCCAGTAGCAGACGGAGGCCCGCAGCAGCGTCTCGAACGCGGGCCCGCGGTCCTCGCTGGCGTCGGCCAGCAGCGAATGCGTCATGAGCCCGTCGAGCTCCAACGCGACGAAGCCGTGCACCGTGGCCCACAGGTGCGTGACGATCTCGTGCGGGTCGCCGCGGAGGAGGTTCGCCTCGATGCAGCGCCCGACGCACTCGAGCAGCGGCTCGACGGTCGGGCGGGTGCGCTCGCGGATCTCGGCGGGGGAGTCGGCGTGCCGACGGCCGAACATCACGGGGTACATGTGGGTGTGTTTCAGCGCCCAGCGGCGGTAGAGCAAGCCCATCGTGAAGAGGTCCACCAGCGGCCGGTCAGTCGCGCGGACGACGGTGGCCTGCGCGAAGCTGGTGATGGCCCGTTGGTAGACGGCGTCGAGCAGGGCGTCGCGCGAGCCGTAGAGCGAGTAGATCGCCGAGGTGGACGTACCGGCGGAATGCGTGATCCGGCGCAGGCTGAGGGATTCCGGACCCTCGAGGCCGACGATCCTGGTCGCCTCCTCCAGGAGGACCTCAGCGAGTGCCTCGTCGTGAACCCTCGGGCGCGCCATCTCCCTGTCATCCCCCTGTCGTGTCGATGCATCCGGTTCGGTCAACCATAGTTGAGGACCGCAGGGGCCGGGCTCCGGGGTCTGCCAGTGTCGCCGTCGGTCAGCGCGCGGTGAGCGACTTCTTGTAGATGGCGTAGTGCGTGCTGGCCTCGACGCCCTCCTCGACCTGCTGCTCGGTGTGCTCCTCGACGAAGATGTGCTCGCCGGTGGGGTGGTACTCGAGCGAGACGTACAGCGGCACGGCCTTCTCGTTGTTGGGGTCGACCGCGAGGAACACGGCGTCGTAGTTCGCCTCACGGGCCTGGTCCTCGAGCCACGAACTGAGCGCCCGGCCGGCGCCCCGACGGCGGGCGTGCGGGTAGACCCACATGTTGCGCAGTTCCGGGGGGATCTCCTCGGACTTCAGATCCAGCACCGCAGTGCCGACCGGCGTGCCGTCGTCGATGGCGACGGCGAAGATCAGGTCGCCGGCCTCCTGGGCGGCGAACAGTTCGTCGACCAGGCCCAGCTCGGGGCGCGCCTCGTGCTCGCGCAGGTACTCCAGGTCTGCTGCTTCGACTCGGCGTACGGTGACGGCCATGAGGGCTCCTTTGCGATCGTGACGACCCCTCCACCCTAGCGCGACGATGGGGGCGGCACTGCCGGGGGCCAGGGCTGGGCGCCCTGTACGGATTAGTTTCTCACGCGGGAGCGGTGCTAAGGTAGCTCGGTTGCCGTAGATCGGCCACGGCCTCGTAAGAGCCCCGACAGCACCCGCAGCTGGGGCGCCGTGCAGCGAACCGAGAGGAGTCCCACATGGACGCTGATACGAAGAAGAAGATCATCGAAGAGTACGCGACCACGCCTGGCGACACCGGTTCGCCCGATGTGCAGATCGCTCTGCTGACCAAGCGGATTGCTCACCTCACCGAGCACCTCAAGGAGCACAAGGGCGATCACCACAGCCGTCGTGGCCTGATGCTGATGGTCGGCCAGCGCCGCCGTCTGCTCAACTACGTGGCCAAGCAGGACATCGAGCACTACCGTGCGCTGATCGCACGCCTCGGCCTGCGTCGCTGAATCCACCCGGAGGGGGCCGCCAAGCAGTTCGCTTGGCGGCCCCTTCTGCGTTCCCGGGCTGCTCCTCGGTCGTCAGGGGCGCACCACGTGGGTGGGGTGACCGAAGCGGTGGTTGGTGATCGACACCGCCTGCTCCCGCACGTAGGGCAGCAGGGCCAGCCGTCCCGGCAGCATCGTGGCGCCGTCGTACACGCTCACGTCGATCGACCCGCCTACCGCGGCGAGCAGGTCGCGGGACCCCAGGAGCCGGACGCGCCCCCTGGCCGCGCGGTCGAAGTCGGCGGCCGCCCGCGTCTCGACGGCGAACCCGGCGCCGCTGAGCGCCGATGCGGCGGGGGAGTCCGCGTCGAACGAGAACGTCGCGGGGGAGCCGGCGGCCAACGCTGCCGATGCCTCACGCAGCACCGCGGTCAGCTCGGCGTCCTCCACGCGCACCGTCACGGGCACCGGCCGGTAGCGCAGCGCGTTGACCTCGACGGTGAGCGCGGACGGGTCGTGCGGCACGCCGAAGACGGTCCTGGCGGCCTCCTCGTCGGAGGCGACGGCGGCCCCCAGCGCGCCGAGGTCGACGCCCTCGATGTCCTCGGCGGCCCGCAGCAGCCGCGCCAGTGCCGGGGTCGACACGGCATGGTGGGGCGGCGAACCTGCAGCCTCGGAGGGGTGGGCGTGCCAGCGCCCGAAGGCCATCAGGTAGTTGGGGCCGCCGGCCTTGCCGCCCGCGCCGACGGCCGACCGCTTCCAGCCCCCGAACGGTTGGCGCCGCACGATGGCACCCGTGATCGAGCGGTTCACGTACGCGTTGCCGGCTTCGACGCGCTCGATCCAGTGCGAGACCTCGTCCGGGTCGAGGCTGTGCAGGCCGGCGGTGAGCCCGAACTCGGTGCCGTTCTGCCAGGCGATGGCCTCGTCGAGGTCGCGCGCTGCCATCAGCCCGAGCACCGGCCCGAAGTACTCCACCCGGTGGTACTCGCTGCCCGGGAGCACGCCGTCGCGGATGCCGGGGCGCCACAGGCGGCCGTCCAGCTGCCTGGGCTCGAGCAGCCAGCGCTGCCCGGGCTCCAGCCGGGTCAGTCCCCTCAGGAGCTTGTCGCCGGCCGGCTCGGTGAGGGGGCCCATCTGCGCGGCCGGTGCCGTCGGCCACGCCACCTTGAGGGAGCGCACCGCGTCGAGCAGCTGGCTGCGGAACCGCCTGGAGCGTGCCACAGAGCCCACGAGGATGCCCAGGGAGGCCGCCGAGCACTTCTGGCCGGCGTGGCCGAAGGCGGAGTTCGCGAGGTCGGCGGCCGCCAAATCGAGGTCGGCCGACGGCGTGATGACCAGCGCGTTCTTGCCTGAGGTCTCCGCCAGCAGCGGCAGCGACGGGCGCCAGGACCGGAACAACTCCGCCGTCTCCGCCGCCCCGGTGAGGACCACGAGGTCGACTCGGGGATCGGTGATCAGCCGCTTGCTGACGGGGCCGTCGTCCACGATCGCCAGCTGCACCAGGTCTGCCGGCAGGCCGGCGCGCCAGCACCCCTCCGCGAGCAGCGCGGCCGTGCGGCGGGCTGGTGGGGCGGGCTTGAGGATGGCGGCGGAACCGGCGGCGAGCGCAGCGGCGACCCCACCCAGCGGGATCGCGATCGGGAAGTTCCACGGGGGAGCCACCGTCGTGAGGCAGGGCGGCACGTGCTCGGCGCCCTGCACCTGTTCCTGCGCGAGGAAGGCGTAGTAGTTGGCGAAGTCGACCGCCTCGGACACCTCGACGTCGGCCTGGTCGATCAGCTTGCCCACCTCGTCGCCAGCCACCGCGATGAGGTCGGCCCGCAACGCCTCCAGCTCGGTGGCCAGCCGGTGGAGCGCGGCCACCCGTTCAGCCAGGGGCCGGGCGGCCCAGGCCTCGCCGGCGGCCCGGCCGCGTTCCAGCAGGGCGTCGACCGCCGCGTCGTCGTCGACGAGGTGGTCCTCGAGGATCCGGCGTCCCAGTTCGGGCGCCGGCAGCCGGTCGTGGATCGCCGCCGCCCAGTGCTGGTTGGCCAGGAGCGCGGGGTTGGTGTCCTGCGCGTTGGCGAACCCGTTGGTGGCCGGGCGTCGCTCCTGGGTTGCCCAGCTGCCTGGCGTGGGGTCGGTGACGTGGGTGAGGGCGGCGCGGAAGCGCGACTCCTCCAGGTCGAGGAAGTCCGGGTCGTGCCCCAGCCCCACGGCGCCGGACATGAAGTTCTCGGGGGCGGCGTTCTCCTCGAGGCGCCGCACGAGGTAGGCGATGGCCGCGTCGTACTCGGCGCGCGGGACGACCGGCACGTAGAGGCGCAGCCGGCCCACCTCGTCGAGCAGCACCCGCTGCAACGGGCTGGCCATCCCCGAGAGCATCTCGATGTCGAGCGCATCGGTGACGCCGCGGGCCCTGGCCATCTCCCAGGCCGCGGCGAGGGTGTAGACGTTGTGGCTGGCGGCCCCGGTGTGCAGGCGCTGCGTGCGCTCCGGGGTGAGGCAGAAGTCGAGTGCGCGCAGGTAGCTGGCGTCGGTCTCCTCCTTGGAGCCCCAGATCGGGTTGTCCCAGCCCCGCAGTTCGGCGCCCACGCGCTCCATCGCCAGGTTGGCGCCCTTCACCAGGCGGACCTTGACGGGGTGGCCCCCTGCAGCCACGTGGTCACGGGCCAGGTCGTCGAGTTCGGCCAACAGCAGCAGCGACTCCTTCAGGTACGTCTGGACCGCCACCCCGGCGCGGACGCCGCGCAGCGCAGGTTCGGAGAGGAGGGCGCGGAACACGTCGAGGGTGAGGTGCAGGTCGCGGTACTCCTCCATGTCGAGGTTGACGAACGTCTCGCGCTCCCTGGCGAGGGTGAACAGCGGCCGGAGCCTGGCCACGGCCTCGTCGACGGTGGCGCGGTGCGCGAAGGGGGCGTGCGGGCCGAGCACCGAGGAGACCTTGATCGACACGTAGTCGACGTCGTCGCGCTCGACCAGTTCCATCGTGCGGCGCAACCGGCTGGCGGTGTGCCGCTCACCCAGCACCGCCTCGCCGAGCAGGTTCACGTTGAGGTCGGCGCCGCCCCTGCGCAGGCGGGCCAGCGCGGGGCCGAGCGACCGGCCGAAGTCGACGACGAGGTCGCCCACGACCGCCGCGAAGCCGCGGCGCACCACGCCGAGCGCGGGCCGTGCCAGGGGGGCCACCGCGCGCATCCCCAGCCGCAGCGGTGACGGGAGGAAGCGCGCGGGGCGCCGGGCGATCTCCGCCAGGTTGCGCGCCGCGACGGCAGGGTCCTCGGGCCTCAGCACGCCGTCGACGAAGTCCAGCGTGAAGCGCAGCCCTCCCGGGTCCTTCAAGGCGTCACCCAGCAGGGTGGCCGTTCGTGGTTCGGGGTGGCGACGGGCCTCGTCAGCCCATCGTCGCGCAGTGGTGATGGCCGCCTCGACGAGGGGCGGGGGCAACGGTGTGGACATGCCTCATTGTGGCAAGGCGGCAGGGGGCGCCGCGTCGAATCCGCCCATCTCGCGCCCCGACGGCTAAACTGTCGGATGACAACTTCATAACAATGCAGAACAGTTGCCGCCCAGCCGGGTGTCAGTCTGGTCCTCGGTAGTGGTTCTCGGGTGCCGAAACACCCCCGCGAGCCTCGATCGAAGACCGGCGGACGCGGCGGGACCTCCGCCATGAGTGCGGGCGGCAGCACACATGAAAGGAGCCTGTCCGTGGAAGGACCAGGCATTGAATTCGCCGAGGCCGTCATCGACAACGGCGCGCACGGCAAGCACACCATCCGTTTCGAGGCCGGCGCCCTCGCCCAGCAGGCTGACGGCTCGGCCGCGGTCTACCTCGACGGCGACACCATGTTGCTGTCGGCCACCACCGCGCAGAAGACCCCGCGCGACGCCATCGACTTCTTCCCGCTCACCGTCGACATCGAGGAGCGGATGTACGCCGCGGGCCGCATCCCCGGCTCGTTCTTCCGTCGCGAGGGTCGTCCCGGTGAGGCCGCCATCCTGGCCGCCCGCCTGATCGACCGTCCGCTGCGCCCCGCGTTCGTGAAGGGCCTGCGCAACGAGGTCCAGGTCATCGTGACCGTCCTGTCGCTCAACCCGGCCGTCCACTACGACGTCGTGGCCATCAACGCCGCGTCCATGTCGACCCAGCTGGCCGGCCTGCCGTTCTCGGGCCCCATCGGCGGCGTGCGCGTCGCGCTCATCGACGACGAGTGGGTCGGTTTCCCCACCGTCGAGCAGGTCAACAAGTCGACCTTCCAGATGGTCGTGGCCGGCCGCGTGCTGGCCGACGGCGACGTGGCCATCATGATGGTCGAGGCCGGCGGCACCGAGGCCACCTGGGAACTCGTCCGGGCCGGGAAGACCGCCCCGAACGAGGAGATCGTCGGGCAGGGCCTCGAGGCTGCCAAGCCGTTCATCAAGGCGCTGTGCGACGCACAGTCCGAGCTGGCTGCCAAGCTGCCGAAGGAGACCTACGACTTCCCGGTCTTCCGCGACTACGAGGAGGACGTCTACGCAGCCGTCGAGGAGCTCGCCAAGGATCGCGTGGCCCAGGCCATGCAGATCGCAGGCAAGCAGGAGCGCGACGACGCCACGCACGCCATCCGCCAGGACGTGCAAGAGCAGCTCGCCGAGCGCTTCGCCGACCGCCTCAACGAGGTCTCGGCAGCGCTGAAGTCGCTGACCAAGAGCATCGTTCGCCACCGCACCCTGACCGACCACGTCCGCATCGACGGCCGTGGCCCCGGCGACATCCGCGAGCTGTCTGCCGAGGTCGCCGTGATCCCGCGCGTGCACGGTTCGGCACTGTTCCAGCGTGGCGAGACCCAGATCCTGGGCGTCTCCACGCTGAACATGCTCGACATGGAGCAGAAGATCGACACGCTGTCGCCGGAGTCGACCAAGCGCTACATGCACAACTACAACTTCCCGCCCTACTCCACCGGTGAGACCGGCCGCGTGGGTTCGCCCAAGCGTCGTGAGGTCGGCCACGGTGCCCTCGCCGAGCGGGCGCTCATCCCGGTGCTGCCCACCCGCTCCGAGTTCCCGTACGCCATCCGCCAGGTCTCCGAGGCCCTCGGCTCCAACGGCTCCACGTCGATGGGCTCGGTGTGCGCCTCGACCCTGTCGCTGCTGAACGCCGGTGTGCCGCTCAAGGCCGCCGTCGCAGGCATCGCCATGGGCCTCATGAGCGAGGACGTCGACGGCGAGACCAAGTACGTCGCGCTGACCGACATCCTGGGCGCCGAGGACGCGCTGGGCGACATGGACTTCAAGGTGGCCGGCACGCGTGACTTCGTCACCGCGCTGCAGCTGGACACCAAGCTCAACGGCATCCCCGCCGTCGAGCTGCAGAAGGCCCTGCTCCAGGCCCGCGACGCCCGCCACACGCTGCTCGACGTCATGAGCGAGGCCATCGACGTGCCGGACGAGATGAGCCCCTACGCGCCGCGCATCATCTCGCTGCGCATCCCGGTGGACAAGATCGGTGAGGTGATCGGCCCCAAGGGCAAGATCATCAACCAGATCCAGGAGGACACCGGCGCGAACATCGCGATCGAGGACGACGGCACCGTGTACGTCGGCGCCGAGACCGGTGAGGCCGCGGAGGCCGCCGTCGCCCAGATCAACGCGATCGCCAACCCGCACATGCCGGAGAAGGGCGAGCGCTACCTGGGCACCGTCGTCAAGCTGACCTCGTTCGGCGCGTTCGTGTCGCTGATGCCGGGCAAGGACGGCCTGCTGCACATCTCGAAGCTGCGCGCGCTGGCCGGTGGCAAGCGCGTCGAGGACGTCGAGGACGTGCTGTCGGTCGGCCAGAAGCTGCAGGTGGAGATCTCCGAGATCGACGACCGCGGCAAGCTCTCGCTGGCCCCGGTCATCGAGGGTGAGGACGAGGAGGCGGCGGACGCCTGACGTTCGCCACGGCCTTCAGAGGGGCGGGTCCGCACGGGACCCGCCCCTTCGTCGTCCCACCCGCTGGCGGGCTGGTCGTCCGGACAAATCCTCTGCTTGGATGGTGGTGACAGCCCTGAGTGAGAGGTCATCATGCGACAGATCCGAGTCGGAATCTTCGGTGTCAGTGGGAAGATGGGGAGCGAGGTCGTCCGCGCGGTCAACCGTGCCGAGGACATGACGACGTCCGGCGGCGTCGACATCAACGAGGACCGCGCCCAGGTCGGCCGCGCGGAGGTGGTGGTCGACTTCACCCATCCCGACGCCGTCATGGACAACATCCGGTGGTGCCTGGAGCGCGACATCCACATGGTGATCGGCACCACGGGCTTCACCGAGGAGCGGGTGGCCGAGGTCCGCGCGCTCGTCGAGCAGCATCCCGGCGTCGGGGTGCTCATCGCCTCCAACTTCTCCATCGGCGCCGTACTGATGATGAAGTTCGCCGCCATGGCGGCCCCGTTCTACCCGTCGGCCGAGATCGTGGAGCTGCACCACCCGAACAAGGCCGACGCGCCGTCGGGCACCTCGCGCACCACCGCGCGCCGGATCGCGGCCGCCCGGGCCCAGGCGGGGCTGGAGGACGTGCCGGACGCCACCGTGCATGACGACGGCGCGCGCGGCGCAGTCGTCGAGGGCATCCACGTGCACGGCGTGCGTCTCCAGGGGCTCGTGGCGCACCAGGAGGTCCTGTTCGGTGAGACGGGCGAGACGCTGACGATCCGCCACGACTCCTTCGACCGCATCTCGTTCATGCCCGGCGTGCTGGAGGCCGTGCGCTACGTGCTGGCCAACCCCGGCCTGACGCTCGAGATGGAGGAGGTCCTCGGCCTCTGATCAGCCGGCGTCGGAGATGTCGGTGTGGAAGCGCAGCAGCTTGACTGAGGCTGACTCGTCCTCGCCGACACCGACGCGCTGGTGTGCCCCGTCCGGCGCCCAGCCGCAACCGTTGAGGAACTGGCGCAGGCCGTCGTCGGCCGACGGCACCCAGATGGTGGCCACGCCGTAGCCGTCCTTGCGCAACGTGTCGACGGCGGCGTTGATCAGCCGGGAGCCGTGGCCCTGGCCACGGTGCTTGGGGTCGACGACGAACTCCGCGATGTAGCCGTCGGTCGGCTCACGGTCGGGGTCCCCCGAGGGCCCCGTCACCGCGAAGCCCACCACGCCGGGCTGCCCGATGGCCACGAGCACGCGCAGGTGCGCGAGCGGCGGCTTGACGATGGCCTCGTGCCACGCCCGGGTCGCCTCATCCGCGCTGACCTCGCCGGCCGCCGCGGAGAGCACTCCGCCGTCGGTCCAGGCGCGCCGCTGGATGCGGGCGATGTCGACGGCTTCCTGGGGGAGCGCGAGGCGCACGGTGTCGATGGCAGACATGCGCGCCATCCTATGCCCCTCGCATGGTCGGGGCTCCGCGACGTCTGTCGCGAGCGGGGGCAGTCCACTAGGGTGGTGGTCCATGACCGACGTGAAGACACCCCCGAAACTGGCCCCCGGCACGCTGCGCGTGATCCCGCTCGGAGGCTTGGGTGACGTCGGCCGCAACATGACGGCCTTCGAGATCGACGGGCAGATCGCCATCGTCGACTGTGGCGTGCTGTTCCCGGAGGACGACCACCCCGGCGTCGACCTCATCCTCCCGGCGCTCGACTACCTCAACGACAGGCTCGACGACATCGTGGCGCTGGTGCTCACCCACGGGCACGAGGACCACATCGGGGCGGTGCCCTACCTCCTCAAGCGCCGCAGCGACATCCCCGTCTACGGCTCCAGGCTGACCTTGGCGTTCGTCGCCGCGAAGCTGCGCGAGCACCGCATCCGCGAGTTCGAGCTCGACGCGGTGGAGGAGGGCGACATCCTCGAGATCGGCAACTACGAGTTCGAGTTCCTCGCCGTCAACCACTCCATCCCGGACGCGTTGGCCGTCGCGATCCGCACCAAGGGCGGCACCGTCCTGCACACCGGCGACTTCAAGATGGACCAGCTGCCGCTCGACGGCCGCATCACCGACCTGCGCGGCTTCGCCCGCCTGGGGGAGGAGGGCGTCGACCTCTTCCTGGTGGACTCCACCAACGCCGAGACGCCGGGGTTCACCGCGCACGAGAAGGACATCGAGCCGGCCATGCAGCGCGTGTTCGAGGGGGCGAAGGGCAAGCTGATCGTGGCGAGCTTCGCCTCGCACGTGCACCGCATCCAGCAGGTCATGGACATGGCCGTCAAGCATGACCGCAAGGTCGTGTACGTGGGCCGCTCCATGGTGCGCAACATGTCGACGGCGCGCGACCTGGGCTACCTCAAGGTGCCCGCCGGCACCCTCATCGAGCTCAAGGACATCGACAAGTACCCCGATGACAAGGTCGTCATCATCTCCACGGGCTCGCAGGGCGAACCCCTCGCGGCGCTCAGCCGGATCGCGAACCGGGACCACCCCGTCGTCGAGGTGGGCACCGGGGACACCGTCCTGCTCGCCAGTTCGCTGATCCCGGGCAACGAGAACTCGGTCTACCGCGTGATCAACGGGCTCGCCAAGCTGGGCGCCACCGTGGTCCACAAGGGCAATGCCATGGTGCACGTCTCCGGGCACGCCTCGGCCGGTGAACTGCTCTACTGCTACAACATCCTGCGGCCGAAGAACGTCATGCCCGTCCACGGTGAGGTGCGCCACCTCATCGCCAACGGCAAGCTCGCCGAATCCACCGGCGTGCCGAAGAGCAACGTCATCGTGATCGGCGACGGCGACGTCGTCGACCTGAAGAACGGCGTGGCGAGGAAGGTCGGCACCGTCGACGCCAGCTACATCTTCGTCGACGGCTCGACGGTGGGTGACATCTCGGAGTCGATCATGGACCGCCGCATCCTCGGCGAGGAGGGCTTCGTCTCGGTCATCACCGTCGTCGACATGCACAACAACACCATCGTGTCGGGGCCGGAGATCCAGTTCCGCGGCCTGGCGGAAGACGCCAGCGCGTTCGACGAGGCCCGGGCCCGCGTCGAGGAGGCGCTGCTCGACGCGCTGCGCGACGGCGTCGACGACACGCAGCGTCTCCAGCAGATCACCCGCCGCGCGGTGGGGCAGTGGGTCTCGCGCCGGCTGCGGCGCCGCCCGATGATCGTGCCGGTGGTCGTCACCACGTGATCCCCGCCCGGTTTGACCTGTCAGTGGGCACCGCGTAAAGTAGTCCATCGGTGCTTTGCCCCCTGGGTTCGTCCAGGCTGGGCACCCATGAACTTTGTCAGAAACCAAGAAGGTAGGTCAGTCGTGTACGCGATCGTGCGCAACGGTGGTCGTCAGCACAAGGTTGCTGTTGGCGACGTCCTGGACATCGACCTGGTGTCCGAAGAGGTCGGCGGTACCGTCACCCTGCAGCCGCTGCTGCTGGTCGACGGCGACAAGATCACCTCCGACGCCAAGAAGCTCGGCAAGGCGGCCGTCACCGCCGAGGTCGTCGGCGAGTCCAAGGGTCCGAAGATCCGGATCATGAAGTACAAGAACAAGACCGGCTACAAGAAGCGCCAGGGTCACCGCCAGCGGTACACCCAGGTCAAGGTCACCGACATCAAGGCCTGAGGAGACATCACATGGCACACAAGAAGGGCGCGTCCTCGACGCGCAACGGTCGTGACTCGAACGCCCAGCGCCTCGGCGTGAAGCGCTTCGGCGGTCAGGTTGTCGGCGCGGGCGAGATCATCGTCCGTCAGCGCGGCACCCACTTCCACCCGGGCGACGGCGTCGGCCGTGGCTCCGACGACACCCTGTTCGCCCTCGTGCAGGGCCAGGTCGAGTTCGGCGTGAAGCGCGGTCGCCGCGTGGTCAACGTCGTCACCGTCTGACACCACTGAACAGCGCCTGAGGGCCCGCTCCGTTCGGAGCGGGCCCTTCGTGCATCCCGGCAAGTAGACTCGGAGCGTTATGGCTATCCCCTCATTCGTTGATCGCGTCAAGTTCACCGTGCAGGCCGGCAACGGCGGCCACGGCTGCGCGTCCGTGCACCGCGAGAAGTTCAAGCCCCTCGGCGGCCCCGACGGCGGCAACGGGGGTGACGGCGGCTCGGTGATCTTCCGCGTCGACGACTCCCTGTCGACGCTCGTGGACTACCACCGCCAGTCGCTGCGCAAGGCGGCCAACGGCGAGCCCGGCAGGGGGGACAACCAGCACGGCGCCAAGGCCGGCGACATCGTCCTCGACGTGCCCAGCGGCACCATCGTCACCGACGCCGAGACCGGCGAGATCCTCGCGGACCTCACCGAACCGGGCGCCCAGTTCGTGGTCGCCCAGGGCGGCAAGGGCGGCCTCGGCAATGCGGCGCTCGCCACTGCGGCGCGGAAGGCCCCCGGGTTCGCGCTGCTGGGCGAGGAGGGCGAGGAACGCCTCGTCCAGCTCGAGCTCAAGGTCGTCGCAGACGTCGGCCTCGTCGGGTTCCCCTCGGCCGGCAAGTCGTCGCTGATCGCCGCCATCTCGCGCGCGCGGCCCAAGATCGCCGACTACCCCTTCACGACGTTGGTGCCCAACCTGGGCGTGGTGGTGGCCGGTGACGTCACCTACACCGTCGCCGACGTGCCCGGCCTGATCGAGGGCGCCTCGGAGGGGCGTGGGCTGGGCTTCGACTTCCTGCGCCACATCGAGCGCTGCCAGGCGATCGTGCACGTCATCGACCTGGGCACCTACGAGCCCGGCCGCGACCCGCTCACCGACCTCGAGGTCATCGAGGGCGAACTGGCGGCCCACGGCGGCCTCGAGGACCGCGTGCGGTTGATCGCCCTCAACAAGATGGACCTGCCCGACGCCCCTGACCTGGCGGAGATCTCGCGGCCCGAGCTGGAGAAGCTGGGCATGCCGATCTTCGAGATCTCGACGAAGACGGGGGAGGGGCTCAACGCGCTGAAGTTCACGATGGCCGAGGTCGTCGCCGCCCGCCGCGCGTCGCTGCCGGAGCCGGCCGCGCCCGTGAAGGTGCTGCGGCCCGAGCCCGTCGCGCGCAGGCGGGGCGCCGTCGAGGAGTTCACGATTGCCAAGAAGGGCGACGGCGAGGGCGGCTTCGTCTGGCGCGTCAAGGGTGACAAGCCCGAGCGCTGGATCCGCCAGACCGACTTCAACAACGCCGAGGCCGTGGGCTACCTCGCGGACCGGCTCAACCGGTTGGGCGTCGAGAGCAAGCTGCTCGAGATGGGTGCCGAGGCAGGCGACGCCGTCGCGATCGGCAGCGGGAACAACCCCGTGGTCTTCGACTTCGCCCCGCAGATCGACATCGGCGCGGAGACCCTCGGCCGCCGCGGCGAGGACACCCGGCTGGAAACGGAACGGCCCTCGGTGCTGCGGCGCCGTCGCCTCGATGCGGAGTACCATGCCGCGAAGGCAGGCGTGGATTACGCCATCACAGGCATGGACCCCGAGGGCGAGGATGACGAATAGGACTGCGGTCTCCCAAGCGAAGCGTGTCGTCGTCAAGGTGGGGTCGTCGTCACTGACCCTGCCCGACGGCCACCTCGACCATGAGCGCATCGCCCGGCTCGCGGAGGCGCTCTCCGCACTGCACGGCAGGGGCGTGCGGGTGGTGCTGGTCACCTCCGGCGCCATCGCGGCGGCCCTGGCCCCGCTGGGGCTGCGGCGTCGGCCGCGTGACCTGGAGACGCAGCAGGCGGCGGCCGCCGTCGGCATGGGGCTGCTCATCCGGCACTACTCCGACGCGTTCGCCGAGCACGGCGTCAAGGTGGCGCAGCTGTTGCTGACCGTCGAGGACGTGCTGCGGCCCAAGACGTACCGCAACGCGCTCAACACCATCTCGCGGCTGTTCCGCCTCGACGTGGTGCCGATCATCAACGAGAACGACACCGTCGCCACGCACGAGATCCGCTTCGGCGACAACGACCGGCTGGCGGCGCTCGTCGCCCACCTCGTGCGCGCAGACGCGCTGGTGCTGCTCAGCGACGTGGACGGCCTGTACACGGCGCACCCGGACACCCCCGGGGCGGAGAAGCTCGCCGTCGTCGAGGACGTCGCCGAGTTGAAGGTCGACACGTCACGCCTGGGCTCGCGCGTGGGCACAGGCGGCATGCAGACGAAGCTGCAGGCGGCCGACATCGCCACCCAGGCCGGTGTCAGCGTGGTGCTCGGCCACGCCAACGACCTGGAGCGGGCGCTGGCGGGCGAGGACGTGGGGACGTACTTCCCCGCGCGCAAGAAGCGACGCCCCCGGCGCCTGCTGTGGCTGGCGTTCGCCGCAGAGCCGAGGGGCTGGCTGCACGTCGACGCTGGGGCCAGGCGCGCCCTGCTCGACACCAAGGCCTCGCTGCTGCCTGCGGGCGTGCGCGAGGTGAAGGGCACCTTCGCCGAGGGTGAGCCGGTCGAGATCATCGGGCCGGACAACGAGCCGCTCGGTCGCGGCTTCGCCGGCTACTCCAGCGCGGAGCTGGCCTCGGAGGCCGGGCACAGCAGCAACGAGGCCGGGCACACCAACCAGCGGCCCGCCGTGCACCGCGACGTGATGATCCTCACGGATTAGCGGTTCCTGAGGGGATCGTGAGCCCTGGCGAACATCCCACGAAGGGCGGTTCCTGAGGGGATCGTGAGCCCCTGGCGAACATCCCACGAAGGGGGGTTCATGAGGGGATCGTGAGCCCTGGCGAACATCCCACGAAGGGGGGTTCATGAGGGGATCGTGAGCCCTGGCGAACATCCCACGAAGGGGGGTTCCTGAGGGGATCGTGAGCCCTGGCCCGGTCCTTCGTGGGCGCTGGTCCTTCGTGGGCGCCGGCTCCTTCGTCGCTAGCGCCCCTCAGGAACCGCTCCTTCGTCGCTGGCGCCCCTCAGGAACCGGTTGGCGAACATCCCACGAAGGGGGGTTCCTGAGGGGATCGTGAGCTCTGGCGAACATCCCACGAAGGGCGGTTCCTGAGGGGATCGTGAGCCCTGGGGAACATCCCACGAAGGGCGGTTCCTGAGGGGATCGTGAGCCCTGGCGAACATCCCACGAAGGGCGGTTCCTGAGGGGATCGTGAGCCCCTGGCGAACATCCCACGAAGGGCGGTTCCTGAGGGGATCGTGAGCCCTGGCGAACATCCCACGAAGGGCGATTGGTCTTGTTTGACGCCGCCACTTAAGCTGGCCCCGTGATTGAGGTCTTCGGCTGGTCCGCAGCGGCGCTGGGTGTTTCGTCGAGCATTCCCCAGCTGGTGCGGATCCTCCGGTCGCAGACCAGCGCGGGCGTGTCCCTGACGCTGTGGCAGCTCGTCACCGGCGCCACCGCGGCGTGGGCGGTGCACGGCTTCCTGTCGCAGTCGCCGCAGATGCAGGCGCCGAACGTGCTGCTCACGCTGGCGTCGTTGGCCATCGTCATCTTCGTGCTGCGTGACCGTCGCCAACCCGTCGCCCGCAACCTCGTCCTGCCGCTGGTGGCGGCCCTCGCCCTGTCGGGCCTGAACCTGTGGCTGGGCCCCGTCTTCTTCGGATTCGCCGTCGTGGTCCCGCAGCTGGTGGGCCAGTTCGCGCAGCTGCGGGAACTCGTCACGGCCCCGCACGTCGAGGGCGTCTCGGGCAGCTACCTCGCGATCCTGCTCGTGGTGCAGGCCATGTGGTTCGGCTTCGGGGTGGTCAAGCCGGACTGGGCGCTGATCATCTGCGCCGGCGGGATGACGGTCTCCTGCATCGCGAACCTGTCGGTCTACCTCTACCGGCGCCTTCGCGCGCGCACCGGCACGGCCGTGGTCGCCGTCTCCTGAGTGCCGCGCGCTGGCCTAGACTCCCGCCATGGAGTTTCGTGATCAGGCCATCGCTGCCCGCCGCGCGTCCGTCGAGCTCGCCACGCTGAACCGGGCCCAGAAGGACAAGGCGCTCCACGCCATGGCAGATGCCCTGGCCGCCGCCGAGGCGGAGCTGCTGGCAGCCAACGAGGTGGACGTCGCATCCGCCCGCAGCGCAGGCACCGAGGAGTCGATCGTCGACCGCCTCAGCCTCACGCCGGCGCGCATCGCCGGCATGGTGCAGGGCCTGCGCGACCTCGCAGCGCTGCCCGACCCCGTCGGCGACGTCGTGCGCGGCTGGAAGCTGCCCAACGGCGTGTCCGTCCGGCAGGTGCGGGTGCCGTTCGGCGTCGTCGGCATCATCTACGAGGCCCGCCCCAACGTCACCGCCGATGCGGCAGGCATCTGCCTCAAGTCCGGCAACGCCGCGCTGCTGCGCGGCTCGTCGTCGGCCCTCAACACCAACCGCGTGACCGCCGAGGCCCTGCGCCGTGGGCTGACCGACGCCGGTGTCACGCCCGATGCCGTGCACCTCGTCGAGGGTGGCCGCGAGGTCACCGGCGAGCTGATGCGGGCCCGCGGCCTCGTCGACGTGCTCATCCCGCGGGGCGGGGCAGGGCTCATCCAGGCGGTCGTCGATGGCTCCACCGTCCCGGTGATCGAGACCGGCACCGGCAACTGCCACGTGTTCGTCGACGCCGACGCCGACGTCGAGCAGGCCGTCACCATCCTGCTGAACGCCAAGACCCAGCGCCCGTCGGTGTGCAACGCCGCCGAGACGCTCCTGGTGCACAAGGACATCGCAGACCGCTTCCTGCCCCGCGCGCTGGAGGCGCTCGGCGGGGCGGGCGTCACGGTCCACGGCGACGACGCCACCCGGTCGTACTCCGACACGGTCGTGGCCGCCAAGGCCGACGAGTACGACGCCGAGTACCTCACGCTGGACCTGGCGGCCAAGGTCGTCGACTCCATCGACGAGGCCCTCGAGCACATCCGCACCCACACCACCGGCCACTCCGAGACCATCGTGACCGGCTCGCGCACCTCGGCGGAGCGCTTCGCCGCCGAGGTCGACGCGGCCGCGGTGCTGGTCAACGCGTCGAGCCGGTTCGTCGACGGCGGCGAGTTCGGCTTCGGCGCCGAGATCGGCATCTCCACCCAGAAGCTCCACGCCCGCGGCCCCATGGGCCTGCCGGAGATGACCAGCTCCAAGTACGTCATCGAGGGCGCCGGCCAGGTCCGGGCCTGACGAACCACCCCGTCCGCCACCACTGATTGCTAGGATCCCCTGCCATGAACTTTCTTCTGGAGACCGCTGCCGAGTCCCCGCTCGTGCCCAGCTGGGTGATGGGTGCCATCGTGCTGTTCGTCCTGGTCGGCATCGTCGTCTGGCTGGTCGGCTTCGGCTCGGGACGGCCCAACAGCCGGTGACCTCGACCGAACTCGGTGAGGCGCGGCTGCAGCGCCCGCGCCGCTGGCGCCTCGGCGTCATGGGCGGCACGTTCGACCCCATCCACCACGGCCACCTCGTGGCCGCGTCGGAGGTCGCCGCACAGTTCGAGCTGGACGAGGTGGTGTTCGTCCCCACGGGCGTGCCGTGGCAGAAGCGCCACCGCCAGGTCTCCCTCGCGGAGGACCGCTACCTGATGACGGTCATCGCGACGGCGTCGAACCCACGGTTCTCCGTCTCGCGGGTCGACATCGACCGCGAGGGCGACACCTACACCGTCGACACCCTGCGGGACCTGCGCGAGGAGCGGGGCGACAACACCGACCTGTTCTTCATCACCGGTGCCGACGCGCTGCGCCAGATCCTCACCTGGCGCGGCGCCGAGCAGTTGTTCGACCTTGCCCACTTCGTCGGCGTGACCCGGCCGGGCGTGCCGATGACGAAGGACGACCTGCGCCACCTGCCCGAGAGCTCCGTCACGTTGCTCGAGGTGCCCGCCCTGGCCATCTCGTCGACCGACTGCCGCGACCGGGTGCGCGCGCACCAGCCGATCTGGTACCTCGTGCCGGACGGTATCGTGCAGTACATCGCCAAGCGGGGGCTCTACCCGGCCCCCATGACAGGAGTTCCTGATGACCGTTCCTGACGACGTGCTCGAGCCCGTCCGCATCGCCGCCCAGGCCGCGGCAGACAAGAAGGGCCACAAGATCGTCGCGTTCGACGTGTCGGAGCAGCTGTCGATCACCGACGTGTTCCTCATCGCCTCGGCCAACAACGAGCGCCAGGTCGGCGCCATCGTCGACGGGGTGGAGGAGGCACTCCTCAAGGTCGGCCGCAAGCCGGTGCGCCGCGAGGGGGACAGGGAGAACCGCTGGGTGCTGCTGGACTACATCGACTTCGTCGTCCACGCCCAGCACACCGAGGAACGCCTCCTGTACAACCTCGAGCGGCTCTGGAAGGACTGCCCGCAGATCCCGCTCGAGCTCGACCTGGCCGAGGACGCCGACGAGGAGCTGTGACCTTCTCGCACGCCACCCGCCTGGTGCTCCTGCGGCACGGCGAGACGGACCACAACGCGCAGGGACGCTTCCAGGGCCATGCCGACGTCCCGCTGAACGAGAAGGGCCGACGACAGGCCGAGGCCGCGCGGGAGCGTCTGGCCACGTACCACTTCGACGCCGTCCACACCTCTCCGCTGAGCCGGGCGGTGGAGACCGCCCGCATCGCGCGGCCTGAGGCGGAGCTCGTGATGGACGAGCGGCTGATGGAGATCAACGTCGGCTCGTGGGCCGGGCTGACGTGGGCAGAGGTCCACGCCCTGATGCCCGACTACGAGGCCAAGTACGCCGACGGCGTCGACTTCCGCCGCTCACCCGAGGGCGAGACGCTCGCCGAGGTGGTGGAGCGCGGCCGCCCGGCGGTGCTGGAGATCGCCGAGCGACACGACGGCGGCTCCGTGCTGGTGGTGTCGCACGGCCTCTTCCTGAACCGCGTGCTGCACTCGCTGCTCGGCGTGGAGGGCCGCGTGCTCGGCAGCCTCACCAACGCCCACCACTCGGAGCTGGGCTACAGCCACGGCGCGTGGCGCCTGCTGGCGCACAACGTCGGCTGACCGGGGTCAGACGCGGGGCTGGCGCTCGATCCACTCGGCCAGGGCGACGCGCGGGCCGGTGAAGAACGGCGTCTCCTCACGCACGTGCAGGCGGGCCTCGACGCCGCGCTGGTGGCGCATCGCGTCGGTGAGCCGGTGCAACTCGTCGGCCTCGAACGCCAGGATCCACTCGTAGTCGCCCAGCGCGAAGGCCGACAGCGTCGAGGCGACGACGTCGGGGTACTCCCGCCCGGCCATGCCGTGCTCCATCAGCATCTTCGAGCGGTGCTCGCCGTCGAGGTAGTACCAGTCGTAGCTGCGCACGAACGGGTAGACCGTCAGCCACGGCCGCGGCGCGAAACCGGCGAAGCAGCTGGGCACGTGCGCCCGGTTGAACTCCGAGGGGCGGTGCACGGCGACGACCGACCACACGGGGGAGAGGAAGTCGCCCAGCGCGCTGCGGCGCAGCGCGTGGTAGGCGGCCTGCAGCTTGCGCGGGTCGTCCGAGAGCATCCACACCATGAGGTCGGCGTCTGCGCGGAAACCGCCGACGTCGTAGAAGCCGCGCACGGTGACGCCCGCGTCGGCGAGCTTCTGCTCGCACGACGTCAGGTCCACGTCGGCGGGTAGCGGAGCGGCCAGCTCGAACACCGAGTACATGGCGTACAGCGACTGCTGGTTGATGGCCTCCAGGTCGACGTCCTGCTGATCGCGCTCGTCACGGCCGGGGTGCTTGGTCATTGGCGATGCCTTCCTCAGTGGGTTGCGGGGCGGGGCAGGCAGCACCGCCCGGTGGAGAACTGACAGATCGTGGTGTCCTCGGCTTCGCCGCGGGCGACGGCGGCGCGGTGGAGGAGCTTGTCCACCAGCATCGCCACGAAGCCCGGATCGGTGCCGACGGTGGCCGCGCGCACGTAGGGCAGGCCCAGGCGCTCGGCGGTGGCCTTGGCCTCCGTGTCGAGGTCGTAGGCGACCTCCATGTGGTCGTTGATGAACCCGAACGGCACGGCGAGCACGCCGTCGACGTCCTCGCCGGCCACCTCCTCGAGGCGGTCGTTGACGTCGGGTTCGAGCCACGGGATGTGAGGTGCGCCGGAGCGGGAGCAGTACGTCAGCTCCCAGGTCAGGGCCTCGCCCAGGGCCTCGGACGCCTCCCTGGCGACGGCCTCCGCCACGCGCAGGTGCTGCGCGTCATAGCGGCTGTCCGGCTCGCCGGTGTAGGAGGCCTGGTTCATCGTCAGCGGGATCGAGTGCGTGACGAACAGCACGCGCAACTCACCTTGGACCCGCTCGCGGAGGGCGCGCACACCGTCGACGACGGCGCGGGCGTTGGCGGCCACGAACTCGGGCGTCTCGGCGAAGGGGTCGATCTTGTCGATCGCGATGTCCTTGCCGCTGCGGGCACCGTCGAGGTCCTCGCAGTACTGGCGGCAGCTGGAGTACGAGCGGTAGGCGGACGTCGCCAACGCGATGACCTGCCGGTGGCCGGCAGCGACGAGGTCGTCGACGGTGTCGCCCAGGTAGGGCTCCCAGTTGCGGTTGCCGATCACCACCGGCACGTCCACGCCGCGCCGGGCCAGCTCTGCCCGCACGGCGTCCATCAGGGCCGCGTTGAGTTCGTTGATGGGGGACCGGCCGCCGAAGAGCATGTAGTGCTCCGAGACCTCGAGGAGCCGCTCGTCGGGGATGTTGCGCCCAGCCGTGGCGTTGCGCATGAACGGCAGGACGTCGTCGGGTTCGTTCGGTCCGCCGTACGAGGCGAACAGCACAGCGCTGTAGGGCGCGAGGGTCACATGGCCTCCCTGTCGAGGGTTGAGTCGAGGTCCGTCACGGCCAGGCTGGTCACCGGGCACGAGTCGTCCTCGAGTGCGTCGGCGTCGATGCCGGGCGTCTCGCCGATGCCGTAGAGCTCCGCCATGGCGTTGAGGTATTCATCGGTGCGCCCTCGTTCGGCGGCGAGCTTGGCGCGCGTCGACGGGATGTGCAGCAGGCGGGTGGCGAGGCGGCGCAGCGCGAGGGCGGCGTCGTCGTGCGTCAACGGCCGGTTGGGCAGGCGGGTGACCTCGTCGTCGACCAGGCCCATCACGGCCTCGCGCAGGCCAACCACTGCGGGGTCGACGACGCGGGCACGCAGCTTGGTGAGCGCCTCGGCGATGCCCTCGTTGACCATGGACTGCGCGCGCCTGGTGTCCTCGGCGATGCCGGAGCCGACGGCCTGCTGGATGGCGGCGAGGTCGACCACCTGCACGCCCTGCAGCAGGGCGACGGCGGGGTCCACGTCGCGCTTCAGCGACAGGTCCAGGAACGGGATGGGGGCCGTCACGTCTGCCGGCGTGATGGCGTAGGTGCCGCGGCCGCGGCACGTCACGACCAGGTCGGCGGAGCCGAGCCCGTCGGTGAGCGACTGGATGTGGCCGAGGCCGTGGCTCTCGGCGAAGTCCGCGCCGCGCCCGCTGGCCGAGTGCACCGTCAGGTGCGTGACGCCGCGGGAGCGCAGCGCGGCGACGACGGCGCCGGCGTAGGAGCCGGTGCCGACGATGAGCACGCGCGCCGACGACCAGTCGGGCAGGTCGATGAGGTCCAGGCCGGCGCTGACGACGGAGCGGCCGGCACCCTCGAGGCTGGTCTCGCGGGCGATGCGGCGGGAGGTCTTGAGCGCCTCCTCGACGGCGATGTTGAGGGGCAGCGACGTGTGGCCGAGGTCCTGGGCGTCCATGAGCGCGCGGCGCAGCTGGCCGGCGATCTCGCGTTCGCCGACCACCATCGAGTCGAGGCCGGCGGCGACGCGGAACACATGGCCCAACGCCGCCTCGCCGAGGTAGAGGTCCCAGGCGGGAGGGGTGTCGAAGTGCTCGTTGAGGGCGGCCCGGAGGTGGCCGGGGGCGGCCTCGCCGGTGGTGTCGAGGACCACCTCGACGCGGTTGCAGGTGCTCAGCACCACCGCTCCTGTGATTTCGGGCACGTTGCGCAGCCGGTCGACCACGCCGTCGATGTCGGCGGCGATGCGCTCGACCTCGGACAGGCCCTGCCTGTTGTGCTGGATGGAGAAGACACGCATTGTCACAGTGGGCCTCATTCAACCACTTTTGGCCGATAGGGCAGAATCGGGGCCACCATGAGTTCACTGCTTTCCGCCCTGGGTGGCCACCGTCCCGAGCAGCTCCCCGTCTGGTTCATGCGCCAGGCCGGCCGCTCACTCCCCGAATACAAGGCGGCCCGCAAGGGCACGACCATCCTCGAGGCGTGCCTCAAGCCCGAGCTGGCGGCTGAGATCACGTTGCAGCCGGTGCGGCGCCACAAGGTCGACGCCGCCATCTTCTTCTCCGACATCATGACCCCCCTGGTGCTGGCGGGGGTCGACGTCGACATCAAGGCGGGCATCGGGCCGGTGATCGAGAACCCGGTGCGCACGGCCGCAGACGTCGACCGCATCGTCGCGCACAGGATCGAGGATGCCTCGGCCATCACGGAGGCCGTCCGCCTGGTGGTGGCGGAGCTGGGGGAGCGCACGCCGCTCATCGGTTTCGCCGGCGCGCCGTTCACGCTGGCGGCGTACCTGGTGGAGGGCCGCGGCTCGCGCGACCATCTCGAGGCCCGCGCGATGATGCATGCCGACCCGGCCGCGTGGCACCGGCTGCTCGACTGGGCTGCCGAACTCTCCGGCCAGTTCCTCAACGTGCAGGTCGACGCCGGTGCCCGCGCGGTGCAACTGTTCGACTCGTGGGCCGGCGCGCTCAGCCGCGCCGACTACGTCGACCGGGTCCAGCGCCACTCGGCCAAGGTCATGGCGGCAGTCCAGGGCCGGGTGCCCCGGATCCACTTCGGGGTGGGCACGCGTCACCTGTTGTCCGACATGGCCGAGATCGGCGTCGAGGCCCTCGGGATCGACTACCGCACACCGCTCGACGAGGCCGCCTGGCTCGTGCCGGGCGTGCCGCTGCAGGGCAACATCGACCCCGCGATGCTGGCGGCCGGCTGGGACGCGCTCGAGGCGCACACCCGCGACGTCGTCGAGCGGGGCCGGCAGGCGCCGGCGCACGTCGTGAACCTGGGCCACGGGGTGCCGCCCACCACCGACCCGGAGGTGATCACCGACCTGGTGGCCCTCATCCACGAACTGTGAGCGGCTCCCGCGTCGCGGTGATCGGCGGCGGCCTCGCCGGGGTCCTGTCGGCCATGCGCCTGCAGGAGGCGGGCCACTCCGTCGAACTCAGGGAGGCGGCCGCGCACCTGGGCGGCATGATCTCGCCCGTTCGGCTGGGCACGCTCGACGTCGACTCTGGCGCGGAGGCCTACGCCACGCGCGGCGGCCTCGTGCGGCAGTTGTGTGACGAATTCGGGCTCGAGGTGGCCCCGCCGCAGGGCACGCCGCACATCTGGTGGCGCCACGGCACGTTCCCGATGGCAGAGGGGGTGCTGGGCATCCCCGGCTCCCTGTCGGATCCGGCGCTCGCGGTGCTCACCGAGGACGAGGCCGCCGTCGTCGCGGGCGAGGCTGCACTGGGCCCGGCCGTCGGCGCGGACGCCACCACGGTGGGCGAGCTCGTGCGGGCACGCCTGGGCGAGGGGGCGCTCGCCAAGCTGGTGGTGCCCGTGGCTCAGGGCGTCTACTCCATGTCGCCGGACCGCATGGCGCTGTCTGCGTTCGCGCCGACGCTGCTGGACGCCCTCGCGTCGGAGGGTTCGCTGCTGGGCGCCGTCGCGCACGTGCGGGGGCCGGGCAGCGCCGCCGTCGAGCAGCCCGTGGGCGGCATGTTCCGGCTCATCGATGCCCTGGCACGACGTTTCGAGGCCGCGGGCGGCACCGCCCGCACGTCTGCCTCGGTGGTGTCGCTGCGCAGGGGTGGCTCGGGGTTCCTGGTGTCGCTGCACGACGGCGAGGTGCTCGACGTCGACCGCGTCGTAGTCGCCACCCCCGCCGCTGCCGCCAGCGTCCTGATGGGCCACCTGGGCGTCGACATCGCGTCGCCGCCGGTGCGCACCGCGCGTTCGGCGCTGCTGGCGGTCACCACCCCCGCGCTCGACGAGCACCCCGTCGGTTCGGGCGTGCTGCTGGCCGAACGCGACGACACGCTGCACGCCCGGGCGCTGACGCACTACTCGGCGAAGTGGCCGTGGGCCGCTGGGCCGCAGCACGTGCTGCGCCTCAGCTACCCGGAGCACGTCATGGCCACCCGCGCCGACGCCCTGCGCGACGCCTCACGCTTCGTCGGGGTGCGGATCGCGGAGCGCGATGTGGTGGGGTTCGCCTCGGTAGGCTGGGACTCGATGCCCACCCGAATCGACGCCTCGAACCGCGACTTCATCGTGGAGACGGCGCTGGAGGCCGGCGTCGACCTGGTCGGCGCGTGGCTCGACGGCAACGGCATCGCTGCGGTGGTCGCCGGGACGCAGAGGGTGATGAGATGAGACTGAGGTTGGGGACGCGGGGGTCGGCGCTGGCCGTGGCGCAGTCGGAGCTGGTGGCCGACGCGCTGCGCAGCCGCGGGCACGAGGTCGAGCTGGTGCGCATCCGCACCGTGGGAGACGTCGAGCGCGGTTCCCTGACCCAGGTCGGCGGGCTGGGCGTGTTCGCGGCGGAGCTGCGTACGGCCCTCCTCGCTGGCGACTGTGACTTCGCCGTCCACTCCCTGAAGGACCTGCCGACGGCGCCCGTTCCCGGCCTCGTGATCGCGGCCATCCCGGCGCGGGCAGACGCCCGTGACGCCCTGTGCGCGCGCGACGGCCTCACCTTGGCCGCACTGCCGCCCGGGGCCACCGTCGGCACCGGGTCGCCGCGCCGGATCGCGCAGCTGCGGGCGCAGCGGCCGGACCTGCTCTACGTCGACATCCGGGGCAACGTCGGCACCCGCCTGGCGCGCGTGCACGCCGACGACCTCGACGCGGTGGTGCTCGCCGCAGCCGGCCTCGAACGCCTGCGCATGACGCAGCACATCACCGACTACCTCGACATCCTGCCGGCGCCCGGGCAGGGCGCCCTGGCGCTGGAATGTCGTCAGGACGACGAGGCGGTGGCCGCAGAGCTGTCCGCCCTGGAGGACGCCGCGACCCGCGTCGCAGTTGAGGCCGAGCGGGTCGTGCTGGAGAACCTGGGGGGCGGCTGCGCTGCCCCCATCGCCGCCCACGGCCACGACGGCGAACTCGACGCCGGTGTGTTCGCCCTGGACGGCCGCAGGTCGGTGACCGCCCGCGTCACCCTGAGTGAGCGCGCCGGGACGATCGCGGCGGAGGAGCTCCGGGAGCTCGGCGCCGAGGAGGTGGCGGAACTCACTGCGAGCCGGCCCTCCCGCCTGCACGAGCTGCACGACGACTCCTCCCTGTGGCGCGGGCAGGACGTGCTGGCCGGGCTGCGCATCTTCGTGCCGCGGGCAGACACCGGCACGCTCGTGGGCGCCCTCCGCGCCGCGGGGGCCGAGGTGGTCGCCGAGCCGGTGCAGCGCAGGGTGACGCTGCGGCCGGAGGGCACCCTCGACGCCGCCGACTGGGTCGCGCTCACCTCACCTGCGACGCTCGAGGTGCTCGACGAGTTGCGCCTGCGGATCCCCGATGGTGCCCGGGTGGCGGCCGTCGGTGCCGCCACCGCGCAGGCCGCACGTGGGCGTGGCATCCGGGTCGACCTCATGCCGGACGGGGCCTCCAGCGCCGCCGCCCTGGCAGATGCGTGGCCCGAGGGCAGCGGGCGGGTGGTGATCCCCGGGTCCGCGCTGTCGTCGACGGTGTTGGCAGACGAACTGCGCCGCAAGGGCTACGCCGTCGACCAGTTCGCGATCTATACGATGGAGCCGCTGGACGAGGTGCCCGGCAAGCTCCGCAACGAGTACCTCCGCTGCCTGTTCGACGTGGTGGTCATCCTCGCCGGGTCCATGGGCAGGGCCGTGGACGCGCTCCTGGGGTGGCCACAAGGGGTGCGCGTCGTGGCGTTCGGCCCGCCGTCGGCCGCCGCGCTGCGCCACCTGGGTGTCGAGGTCTCGGCCGAAGCCCGTACGCAGGACCCCGACGGCCTCATCCGAGCCATTGCCAGCCTCCCGAAGGGACAGTGATGATCCAGTTCCGTCCACGCAGACTCCGCACGACGCCCGCGATGCGCCGCCTGGTGCGGGAGGTCGAGGTACGTCCCTCGCAGCTGGTGCTGCCGATGTTCGTCTCCGACACCCCCGGCGACATCTCCTCGATGCCCGGCGTGCGCCGGCACGGTGTCGACGAGATCGGTGGCGCCGCGGAGCGCGCAGTCGCCGCCGGGGTGGGCGGCATCATGCTGTTCGGCGTGCCCGCGGATTCGGCCAAGGACGAGCAGGGCACCCAGGGCTGGGCCGAGGACGGCATCCTGCAGCGCGGCCTGCGCGCCGTGCGCGGTGCCCTCGGCAACGACACCGTCATCATGGCCGACACCTGCCTCGACGAGTTCACCACGCACGGCCACTGCGGCTTCCTGACGCCTGAGGGCACCGTCGACAACGACGCGACGCTGGCAGCCTACGTCTCGATGGCCATCGCCCAGGTCGAGGCAGGCGCCCACGTGGTGTCGCCGTCGGGGATGATGGACGCGCAGGTGGAACACATCCGGGCCGGGCTCGACGGCCAGGGCCTGCACGACATCGCGATCCTCGCCTACGCCGCCAAGTACGCCTCGGCCTTCTACGGGCCGTTCCGTGAAGCAGTCGCCTCGTCGCTGCAAGGTGACCGCCGCACCTACCAGCAGGACCCGGCGAACCGCCGCGAAGGGCTCCGTGAGGCCGAACTCGACCTCGCCGAGGGCGCCGACATGGTCATGGTGAAGCCCGCGGGGTACTACCTCGACGTGCTGAGCGACGTGGCGGCAGCGTCGGACGTGCCGGTGGCGGCCTACCAGGTCTCGGGCGAGTACGCCATGATCGAGGCAGCGGCCGGGCAGGGGTGGATCGACCGCCGCGCGGCGGTGACGGAATCGGTGACCGCGATCGTGCGGGCCGGTGCGGATATCGTGCTCACGTACTGGGCGGAGGAGTTGGCGACGTGGCTGAAGTGACCCTGTTCTCGCGGGCGAAGGAGATCATCCCCGGCGGCGTGTCGTCGCCGGTTCGGGCGTTCGGCTCGGTCGGCGGTGATCCGGTGTTCATCAGGGAGGCGCGCGGCGCCCATGTCGTGGACGTGACGGGTCGCGACTTCGTGGACCTCGTCTGTTCCTGGGGCCCCGCGCTCCTCGGCCACGCCCACCCCGAGGTGGTGGAAGCAGTGCGCGCGGCCGCTGGTCGCGGCCTGTCGTTCGGTGCGCCGACGCTCGCCGAGGTCGAGCTGGCCGAGGCGATCCGCGCCCGGGTCCCGGCCGCCGAGCAGGTGCGGTTCGTGTCCACGGGCACCGAGGCGACGATGACCGCCATCCGTCTGGCCCGCGGCGCCACCGGCCGAGACGCGATCGTCAAGTTCGCCGGCTGCTACCACGGCCACTCCGACGCGCTCCTGGCCGCCGCCGGCTCCGGCGTCGCGACGCAGGGCCTGCCGGGCTCGGCCGGTGTCACCGCCGCAGCGGCGGGCGACACCATCGTCGTCGAGTACAACGACCTCGACGCCCTCACCCGCGTCTTCGACGAGGCGGGGGACCGGATCGCCGCAGTCATCACGGAGGCCGCCCCGGCCAACATGGGCGTCGTCCCGCCCGCCCCGGGCTTCAACGCCGCGCTGCGCGAGCTCACCGCCCGGCATGGCGCGCTGCTGATCGTCGACGAGGTGCTCACCGGCTTCCGTGTCGGCCCCGGTGGCTGGCTGGGGCTCGAGGGCGGCTACCAACCCGACATCGTGACCTTCGGCAAGGTCGTCGGCGGCGGCATGCCGCTGGCCGCGCTCGCGGGCCGGGCGGAGGTCATGCAGCTGCTCGCCCCCGTGGGGCCGGTGTACCAGGCAGGCACGCTCTCGGGGAACCCGCTCGCCACGGCAGCCGGCTTCGCCACCCTGCGCCTGGCCGACGATGCGGTCTACGCCCACGTCGACCGTCGCTCGGTCGAACTCCAGGCGGCGGTCGCCGAGGCGCTCGGCGCTGCGTCGGTGCCGCACACCATCCAGGCGGCGGGAAACCTGTTCTCGGTGTTCTTCCGCGAGGGGGCCGTGGCCAACTACGAGGACGCGAAGGACCAGGACACCGAGGCGTTCGCCCGCTTCTTCCACGCCCTGTTGGACGACGGCGTCGCCTTGCCGCCGTCCGCCTTCGAGGCCTGGTTCCTGTCCGCCGCGCACGACGACGAGGCGATGGGCCGCATCACGGACGCCTTGCCCCGCGCGGCGCGGGCTGCCGCCCATTCATGAGAGGCTAAGCACCAATCACATCGGAAGGATCTTTCGTGAAGCTTCGATTGGGAACGCGTGGCTCGGCACTGGCGCTGGCCCGCTCCGAAATGGTCGCCGACCTGTTCAGGGGTCAGGGCCATGAAGTCGAGATCGTGCGGGTGGCGACGGAGCACCAGGACACCATCCACATGGCCGAGGGATACTCCCTCGGCGTCTTCGCCCAGGAGTTGCGCCGGTCGTTGCGCAGCGGCGACGTGGACGTCGTCATGCATTCGGTCAAGGACGTGCCGCTGTCCGACCGGCCCGAGGACCTCACGTTCGGAGCAGTGCTGAAGCGTGGCGACCACCGCGACGCGCTGTGCTCGCTGGGTCGGGTGCCGCTGGCTGCGCTGCCGCGGAGGTCCCGCATCGGCGTGACGTCGCTGCGGCGGCTCGCGCAACTGCGCGCATTGCGTCCCGACCTCACCTTCGTCGACGTGGGCGGCACGCTGCAGGACCGCCTGCGCAGGCTGGAACCCGGCGACCTCGACGCCGTCGTCGTCTCCGCCGCCGGCGTGCACGCGCTCAAGGTGGAGGACCGGGTGGCCGAGTACCTCCCGATCCTGCCCGCGCCCGGCCAGGGCGCACTGGCCCTCGAGTGCCGCCGCGATGACACCGACACCTACGAGGCCGTGCGGCAGCTGGACGACGTCGAGACCCGCATCTGCATCGAGGCCGAACGGGCCGTGCTCACCGGCCTCAACACCACGTACATGGCGCCGGTCGGCGCCCTGGCTGCCCGCCGTGGCATCCTCGGGCTCAAGGCCGGCATCTTCTCCATCGACGGCACCAAGCGCACCGTCCTCGAGATCGGCCTGCCCACGTCGGAGTACCACGCCCAGCGCACGGGCCACAACGTCGCCGAGGCGCTGAAGGCCCGCCGTGCAGACCGCTTCATCACCGCGGAGGCGCTCGAGACGGTCAAGATGACCGCCGACCATGCCGACGACTCGCTCTTCATCGAGGGGCCGGAGGACGACGACCGCATCCGCGTCCTGCTGCCCCGCCAGGAGGGGCGCATCAGCCAGACGATGCGCGAGAATGAGCTGCGCGTCGACTGCGTCCAGCTGCAGGAGGCGCACCTCCTGCCTGCCGACAACATCATCGGCGACGCCGACTGGGTGGTCATCCCGTCGGGTCAGACGGTGTGGGCGTTGCGCGAACGCGGCTGGGACATCCCTCAGGGCACGAAGATCGCGACGATGGGTTCCACGACTCAGCGCACGATCGAGGAGGCCGGCCGCAAGGTGGACCTGGGCCCCGAGGGCACCGCCAGCTCGAACAAGCTGGTGGACGTGTTCCCGCCGGCCGAGGGGGAGCAGCGGGTGGTGATCCTGTGTGCCGACCAGTTGTCCACGAAGCTGGAGACGGGCCTGCGGGCCAAGGGGTACACCGTGGACCGCTGCGAGCTCTACACCATGGCAGACGTGGAGGACATCGACCCTGCGTTGCGCACCCGCTGGGACGACGGCGCCTGGGACGCGGTGTTCCTGAGCCAGCCGTCGCTGGCCCACGTGTACGCGAAGAAGCTCGGGCACCGCGATGACGTGCGGGTGCTCGCGTGGGACGACGCAACGGCCGAGGCCGTCCGGGCAGAGGGTGTCGAGGTGTTCGCCACTGCGAAGTCGAAGGACACCTACGGCATCGCGGACCTCGCCCGCCAGCTGCACAAGGCCCGCGGCTCAGCATCCTGAGTCGCTCTCCGGCGGCTGGTCAAAGGGTGGATTCGTCCCCTGAGCCAGCCGTCCGCGGCTGGTCGAAGGGTCGGCGAGCGCACAGAACTCCCGATTTGTAGTTCACCGGAGACATGCGCTAAAGTTCTTCGAGTCGCCACGGGCGGCAGTCGCGAAAGTGACACTGGGGCTATGGCGCAGTTGGTAGCGCGCTTCCATGGCATGGAAGAGGCCAGGGGTTCGAATCCCCTTAGCTCCACTTTTTGAAAACCGGCGTCTGACTAGGTCAGACGCCGGTTTTCATGTGTCAGCGAACACATTGGTGGACAACTCACCACGGCTGTCCGGAACTACGTTGCCGAGCGATTTTCGGGAGAAGGTTTGGCAGTGCCGGCGACGCCTATGTGCGTAGCGGCGTCCAGCCGAAAGGAGCCAGGCCGTCGATCTTCGCCCGCTCCTGATCGGCTTGCCGTGACCAGCCTTGCGCGGCATGATCGGCAGCCTCTCCCACGACCCCCTGGGCAACGCGGAAGCCAACGTCATCGAGTCGAGCTTCCGGCATGCTTCCACGGCGCACAGACGCACGAACGCTCCAGTGCCTATCCGCCCACCCGCCGCCACGCAACACGCGATAGTCGGCGTACCGGGCCGGGTCTGAGTAATCCCAGCACCACTCCCACACGTTGCCCAGCATGTCGAACAGGCCGCAAGCGTTGGGCTGCTTCCGCCCGACCCGCTGTGTGCCTGTGACGGCATCGGCGTCCGTCCACGCAACGTCGGGGAGAGGGCCATAGTGCGGGCCGGTCGATCCTGCACGGCAGGCCCACTCCCACTCCGCCTCCGTCGGCAACCGAAACCCGTCAGCACTCACATCCCAGAACACCCCGGCATCGCCAACGTCATAAGCCGGAGCGAGGCCCGCCTCGACAGAGAGCGCATTGCACCAACTCACGGCGTTCAGCCACGACACCGAGTGCACAGGCGCATCCGCATACTCGGCCTCCGGCGCTCGCACCCCCAGCACCCGCGAATACAAGCCCCACGTCACCGGGGCGGAAGCGATGCGAAACTCCCGCAACTCCGCAACCCGCGATGTCTTGGTTCTCGCATCCCGCAACGTGATCGACCCGGCAGGCACGGATATCATCTGAGGGCTGGGGAAAGACACCTCCCAGACTACCGGCCAGCCTCGTTCCGGTCGCTGGCGTACTCGACGCATTCGTCCGCGATACCCTCGGGGGTATATGATGGGGTCATGGCAACCATTGAGATCACCAAGGAAAACTTCGAGGCCACGATCAACGGCAACGACATCGTGCTGCTCGACTTCTGGGCTGCCTGGTGCGGTCCCTGCCGCCACTTCGGGCCGATCTTCGAGGACGCGTCCGAGAAGCATCCCAACATCGTGTTCGGCAAGGTCGACACCGAGGCCCAGCGGGAACTGGCCGCCGGCTTCGAGATCATGTCAATCCCCACCCTCATGGCGTTCCGTGACAACGTGATCGTCTTCTCGCAGGCCGGGGCGCTCCCCGGTGCGGCGCTCGAGGAACTCATCGAGGCCGTCGAGGCGCTCGACATGGATGAGGTCCACGCGGAGATCGCCAAGCAGAAGGCCGAAGCCGTCGTCGAATGACCCCCCGCCGGCACTGCCCTGTCGACGGCGGGGGGGGTGCCCGCGAAGCGTCTGTGCCGTTGGGCTCTAGCCCAGCTGGAGCCCGTGGCGGAAGACGTCAGAGGGGTCGTAGTGGCGCTTTGCCGCGGCTAGCCGCTGCAGGGTAGCCGCATCGAACGAATGCCGCGTCATCGCCACCCGGCCCTCGCCCTCCTCGAAGTTCGGGTAGCCGGGCACCGGTGCCAGCAGCGGGCCCAGCCGCTCCCAGGCGGCGTCGAAGCGACGGCTGAGGTCGGCCGCCGCCTCGGGCGCCCCCACCAACCCCACGAGCTCCATGACCCACTGCCCGCTGCGGCCCCCGAAGCTGACGGCTGTGTTGGGCCGGTTGACCGCCGCGCCACCGTGCCGGATCTCTGCCAGCAGCATCGGCGACGGCGCGTCGCCGCCCACCACTGCCTGCAACATGGCCTGCGCCACCGTCGCATCGGCCCGCGCCAGCCACCGGCCGCTGGAGGCAGCCGGTAGCGGGTCGACGGGGTCCATGGAGATCTCGGCGCACCGCGCGAACGGCATCGGGCCCCACGTGTCCATGATCGGTTCGCGCCACCCGCGCCATTCGTCGACGAGCCCGGCGCCCGCAGCGTCACCGGGTGCGCCGGCGTAACAGCCACGCACGATCGCGAAGACCTGGCCCCGCAGGGGCTCGGGCACGATGTCCAGGGGAGGGAAGGCCATGCTGGTGAACGCACTGGTCAACTCCGCCGGCGCACGTTCGCACCAGTCGAGGTAGCGCTCGAACACCTCGTCAGCGGCTCCGAGGGGATAGAAGAGGTTGCCGGCATATACCTCGGTAACGGGGGCCAAGCCGATGGTCATCTCCACCACGACGCCCAAGCTGCTGCCGGCGGTGCCGCACAGTGCCCAGAAGAGCTCTGGCTCCTCGTGCGGTGATGCCGTGACCACCCGGCCATCCGTGAGCGCCACGCGCAACGCGCGGATCGTGTCGACGGCCAGCCCGTGCCTGCGCGCCAGCCAACCGAAGCCGCCACCCAAGCTGTACCCGACGGCGCCCACGTGCGGCGCGGAGCCCAGCAGCGGGGCCAGACCGTGTTCCTGTGCGGCCGCCAACACCGGTGCCCACGTCGCGCCGCCGCCCAGCGTCGCAGTGCGCGCAGCCGGGTCCACACGGACCGAGTCGAGGTCCTTCATCACGATGAGCACAGTGCCCTCGTCGGCGGGCCTGACCACACCGTGGCCGGTGTTCTGCACCGCCACCGACATGCCGTTGGCCACGGCATGAGCCACCGCCTTGGCGACATCCGCCTCGGTGGCGGCGCGTACCACGACGGCGGGGCGCTGCTGCCACGCCAGGTTCCAGCTGGCGCACGCAGCGTCGTAGCCGTCGTCGCCGAAGTGGTGGACGGGTCCGTGGCACGAGGTGAGGAGGGTTTCCGGGCCGCCTGAGCGGGTGGTGATGGACATGGGGTGCTCCTGATGCTGGGTGCGTCGTGGCATGCGTGATCCGCCCCACGTGCCCAGCATGGGACCCCAGCGGAGTCGGGACAATGGACCTGTGTCGCAACCCTTGGCCCGCTCCCGGTCAGAAGACGGGTCGGCCTCCCGTGACGCCCAGCACGGTTCCCGACACGTAGGAGGCCTCGAGGGGGCTGGCCAGGAAGACGAACGCACCGGCCATCTCGGAGGGCTGCCCGGGCCGGCCCAGGGGAGTGTTGAGCCCGAACTTCGGCATGTCCTCAGCCTTCTTCGTGGCGGGCTGCAACGGCGTCCAGATCGGGCCGGGGGCCACCGAGTTCACGCGGATCCCCTTCGGGCCCAGTTCGGCCGCCAGGTTGACGGTGCAGTTGTTGATCGCCGCCTTGGTGGCGGCGTAGTCGATCAGGTCCACGGACGGGTCGTAGGCCTGGATCGAGCTGACGTTGATGATGCAGTCGCCCTTGTCCAGGTACTGCAGCGCCTGCTGGGACATCCAGAACATGGCGTACAGGTTGGTCTTGAAGGTGCGGTCCATCTCCTCGGTCTTGAGGTCGGCAAGGCCCCCCTCCCGGCGGGCCCACTGGAACCCCGCGTTGTTGACCAGGATGTTCAGGCCACCCAGCTGCCCAGCGGCGTCGTCGACGACCTTGCGGGCGATGGCCTCCTCGGTGATGTCGCCGGGGACGAGCACGCAGGTGCGGCCGGCCTCCTCCACCACCTTCTTCACGTCCTGGGCGTCGGACTCTTCCTCGGGGAGGTAGCTCAGGGCGACGTCTGCGCCCTCGCGGGCATAGGCGATGGCGACCGCCCGGCCGATGCCCGAGTCGCCACCGGTGATCAACGCCTTGAGCCCGTGGAGCCGGTCGCGGCCGACCCAGCCCTCCTCACCGTGGTCTGGGAGGGGCGTCATCTCGCTGGTCAGGCCCGGAGGTTGCTGGGTCTGCGCGGGGAAGGCCCCCTCGTCCATGGTCTTTGCCTCAGCTGCCTTGTTGATTGCATGCAGATCAGTCATGCCTGCCAGTCTTGTTCGCGGGGCTGCGCACCCAAACCCCCTCAGGGGTAGAACTACCGGGGGACGAACGTGGGGTAGATGTTGGCGAAGCTGAGCTCGTAGCCCATGCCGTGCGACACGATGACGCTGATGCCCAAGGCGATGGCCAGCACCACGATGCCGAACGCGAGGCCGGCCACGACCTTCGCGAACGGGTGGGGCGTGTGGTCGTCGACGTTCTGGTGCGCGCCGTAGGACAGTGCGCGGATGCCGAGGGAGAAGATGGCCGGCAGGCCGGCACCCAGGATCAGTCCTGCGAGCAGTACCTGCCCCCCGCCTTCGAGGGCGAGCCAGATGACGTTCATGCCTTGCTCCTGATCCGGCGGCGGGACTTGTGCGCCGGCTGCTCCGGCAGCGTGCGCTGGGTGACGCCCTCGACCCATTCGTCATTGACGTTCTTGTGGTCCACCCGGCTCTTCTGGGAGTGGAGGTACATCCAGCCGGCGGCGATCAGCAGGACCAGGAAGATCACGATGGCCCCGAACAGGCCGCCGAGGCTGTGCCCGACGAACCACGTTGCGGCGCCGACGACGCCCGCGGCGGGCAGCGTGATGGCCCACGCCATCAGCATCCGACCGGCGATCGACCAGTTGACCTTGGCGCCGCGCTTGCCGACACCCGAGCCGAGGATGGAGCCGGTGGCCACGTGGGTGGTGGACAGCGCGAAGCCGAGGTGGCTGGACGCGAGGATCACCGCAGCCGACGACGACTCGGCCGCCATGCCCTGCGGCGAGCTGATCTCGACGAGGCCCTTGCCCAGCGTGCGGATGATCCGCCATCCGCCGAGGTAGGTGCCCAGCGCGATGGCCAGCGCGCAGGTGAACTTCACCCAGAACGGGACGGCGCTCAGGTCCGTCCAGGCGCCGGTGGCGATCAGCGCCAGCGTGATGACGCCCATCGTCTTCTGCGCGTCGTTGGTGCCGTGCGCGAGCGAGACCAGCGACGCGGAGCCGATCTGGCCCCAGCGGAAGCCGCTCTCGCGGTACTTGTCGGCGACACCCGCGGTGATGCGGTACACGAGCCAGGTGCCCACCGAGGCGACGGCGATGGCGATCATCGGCGACATCAGGGCCGGCAGGACCACCTTGCCCACGACGCCGTCGAGCTTGGTGCCGTCGCCGACCCACTTGACGCCGCTGACGCCGAGACCGGCCATGGAGGCCCCGATCAGGCCGCCGAACAGCGCATGGGAGGAACTGGACGGCAGGCCGAGCAGCCAGGTGAGCAGGTTCCAGACGATTGCCCCCACGAGGCCGGCGAGGATGATCAGCAACAGCGACATGCCGCCGTCGCCGATGAGTTCCGGCCGAGGTGCGCCGCTGGCGTCCTGGATGTTGACGACGGCGTTGGTGACCGTCAGGGCCACTTCCACGGAGAGGAAGGCGCCGATGAGGTTGAGGATGGCGGACAGGGCGACAGCGACTTTCGGCGTGAGGGCCTTGGTGGCGATGGACGTGGCCATCGCGTTGCCGGTGTCGTGGAATCCGTTGGTGAAGTCGAAGGCCAGTGCGGTGACGACGACGAGCGCCAGGACGATCAGTTCGGGGGACACGCGTCTAGTCTGCAACGTCACACCCCCTCCGATGCAAGCGGGGCACTTTATCCCCGAGCGTCGGCGTTGCGGCGAAGCGCCAGATGAACGCTGCATGAACTTTCGGTGTCGTGGCGCCGGGTTCCGGAACGCGCCGTCCGGGCACCTACGATGTCGACCATGGCCTCCCGACGTCACCGCACCGAACTGCTCCAGGTGGGCGGCGTCCGTGCCGAGGTCACCTACAAGCCCATCAAAAGCCTGCGGATGCGGGTCACCCCGCCCGACGGCGTGGTCAAGATCTCCGTGCCCCTGGGATTGCCGCCGGGCACCGTGGAGGAATTCGTCCGCAGCCACGAGCAGTGGCTGCTCAAGGCGCGACAGCAGGTACGGCTCGCCCACCCACCGGAGGAACCGTTGGCCGACGGGGGCCGTGCCCGGTTGTGGGGCCGTTGGCATGAGGTGCGCGTCGAGGATGCGCCCCGGGCGGGCGGACGCCTCGACGGCGACCTCCTCGTGCTGTCCGGGCCCGATGAGGCGGCCCGGCGTCGTGGCCTGGAGAACCTCCATCGGCGCGAACTCCAGGCCGTAGTCCCGGGGCTGTTCGCGGCGTGGGAGCCGCTGGTCGGGCGCAGGCACGCGTCGCTCAGGCTGCGCCGGATGACGTCGCGATGGGGCACCTGCAACACGCGGACAGCCGCCATCACCATCAACACCGCCCTTGCCGAGCGTCCCCAGACCGCGCTGGAGTACGTCGTGGTGCATGAACTGATGCACCTCGTCGAGCGCGGGCACGGCCCACGTTTCGTCGCAGGCATGGACGAGCTGATGCCGGACTGGCGCCAGCGCCGCGCAGCGTTGCGGGGCCAGCCGTGAAAGTGCTCGCCCCGGCGGAGTGGCGGGCCAGCGTCGCGGCTCATGAAGAGCGGGTCCGGGCGGAGTTGGCGCAGGTGGTGTGGCGCCGTGACCGGGGCTTGAAGCACCCCGTCGACGACTTCCTGTTCCACTACTACAACCTGAGGCCCGGCCACCTCGCCCAGTGGCACCCAGGCGTGGGGGTCGGCCTGCGCGACGCCCACGCATTCGAGGGGCGGCCGTTCTACTCGACGGAGGGCTCGGTGACGGCCCTGGACGCTGCGGCGTTCCTGGCGAAGCGACGCGCCACCGTCGAGACGGCGCACCGGTTGCTGTCGGCGACGGCGGCCAAGGTGCCGCGCTTCGGCTGTTTCGGGATGCACGAATGGGCCATGGTCTACGGCCTCGAGCCGGGCGAGACGCGGCATCCGTACCTGAAGCTGCGCTTCGAGCCGGAGGAGATTGCCCGCGTCGTCGAGGAGGTGGGCTGCCGCTGCTCCCACTTCGACGCCTTCCGCTTCTTCACCGGGCCCGCGCGGCCCCTCAACCTGTTGCAGCCCACCCGGGAGACACAGCCCGAACTCGACCAGCCCGGCTGCCTCCACGTCAACATGGACCTGTACCGCTGGGCGGGCAAGCTCTCACCGGCGGTGGGTTCGGAGGTGCTGTTCGAGGCGTTCCTCCTGGCGCGCGACATCCGCGAGGTGGACATGCAGGCCTCGGCCTACGACCTGACGGAGTGGGGATACCCGCCCATCAAGGTGGAGACGGCCGAGGGCAGGGCGCAGTACGCCAGCAGGCAGCGAGCCTTCGCCGAACGGGCAGTGCCGATCAGGCGCGAGATCCTCCGGGCCATCGAGGCCATGACAGGTCCCCGCACATCCGACGAAACCAAGGGGGACGCCGAGGCGTACTAAGGGTGAGCAACCACCCGTCAGGAGCACCCCATGCCTCGTCGTCTCGCGTGTCACACCGGCACACGCCCCGCCGCCGCTTATCCTTCAGGAGTCCGAACCCCTCTTCCCCCTCTGAGGTTCACCATGGTCACCGTGCCCCGGCTCCGGCGCATCGGCGTCGCCGTCACCGCCGCCCTGAGTTTGTTCTCCGTCGCCTGCGCGCCCGCAGCGCTCGGCCCGCAGGCCGGGCCCGCGGCGCCCACCGTGGCCAACCCGGGTGCGGGCGCCGTCGTCGATGAACCCGTCGTCAACACGACCTCGCCGGAGCCACGGGACCCGTCCGAACCGCCCGCCACACCGACGCAGTCGCCCGACCCGGTGCCGGCGAGCCCGTCGCCGTCGCCGGAGCCGTCGAAGACGCCCGAACCCGAGCCCCAGACCTCCGAGACGCCCACGGTGGTGCCCACGGTGCCGCCGCTGATGGCGCCCGGCGAGGACTCCGACGAGGTGCGCGAACTCCAGCACCGGCTCCTACAGCTCAACTGGTGGTCGGGGAAGATCACCAGCTCGTACGGCGACGCGACGCGGCTCGCGGTCGAGGGCTTCCAGGTCAAGCGCGGCCTGCCCGCCACCGGCGAGGTCGACCAGGCCACCTGGGATCGACTTGTCGACATGACGCGGACCCCGACCCATGACGAGATGCACAACATCCTCACGCCCGGCCCCGCGCTGTTGAAGACCGGCAGCTCCGGAGACCAGGTCAAGGACCTGCAGGCCAGGCTGAAGCAGCTCCAGTGGTACTTCGAACTGATCGACGGCGAGTTCGGCCCCAAGACCCTCGAGGCCGTCGAGGGCTTCCAGGCCAAGCGCGAGATCCCCGTCACCGGAGAGGTGGACCAGCGCACGCTCGACCGCCTCGTGTCGATGACGCGCACGCCCACCGCCAACGAGCTCAACAACGTCGTCGCCGCGCCGTCCGATGCGCCGATGACCCTCGACGACCGCTGCCTGCAGGGCCGGGTCATCTGCATCTCCAAGACCCAGCGCAAGCTGGCCTGGGTCATCGACGGCGAGATCAGGATGACCATGGACGTGCGGTTCGGGTCGGAGCTGACGCCCACGCGAGAAGGCACCTTCTCGGTCGGGTGGAAGTCGCGCAACCACGTGAGCAAGCTGTACGGCTCGCCCATGCCTTACGCCCTGTTCTTCAGCGGCGGCCAAGCCGTGCACTATTCCGCGGACTTCGCCGCCCGCGGGTACAACGGTTCCTCCCACGGCTGCGTCAACGTGCGCGACAAGGCTGCGGTCGCGGCCCTGTTCGACGCCGCGAGGGAGGGGGACAAGGTGGTGGTCTACGTCGGATGATCGACGCAGATCTAGACAGCAAGGGGCGAGTCCGAGGAGCCCACGCGCGCGGATGGGGGCCCAATCAGCCCTTGATGGGCAGCGCGTTCAGCGCGACGCGCCCTGACGGGGTGCTGAGCACGATGGTGGCGTCGGCCTGCGGCATGAGGAACGTCACGTTGCCCTCGAACGGCTCGCCCTCGCGGGCGCTGAAGGCGCGCAGGTCCACCGGTTCGTAGCTGGCGCGGGTCTCGTTCGTGAACGCGAAGACGGAGAACGCGTAGTCGCCGTGTGTCACCTCGACGCGGAGGCGGACGTTGAGCCGGTCCGCGCCCCACGAGTAGCCGACGATCTCGAAGATCCCGTCGCCGTTGCCCTCGAAGGGGATGAAGTTGCCGGTCCGCTCGGGGCTGGGCTCGGCTGTGGCCGAGGGCGCCGTGCTGGCCCCGTCCTGCGGGTCTGCCCCACCGATGAACTGCATGCCGAGCACGATGGCCACGATGACCGCGACCACGCCGAGGACGGCGACCATGGCCCGGTTGGACCGCTTCGGCGGCTCCAGGTCCTCGAGGGAGGGTGGCGTCGGCGGCTGCTGCCCGAACGGCTGCCGCGGGTCCCTGCCCTGCGGCGGCTGTCCGAACGGCTGCCGAGGATCCCTGCCCTGCGGTGCCGTTGGCCACTGCGCGTTGCTCATGAGGCAGAGCGTACTGGGCGGGGGAAACTCACTCGTCCCAGACGCGGGGCGAAATCCCGTTGCGGTGGACCGTGGAGAGCACCTGCCCCACCGGGTTGTCCGGGTCGAGCGTGGCCATCTGTTCAAGGCAGGCCGTGGCCTGCGCGCCGCGCCCGGCCAGCCAGGAGGCCATCCCCAGCAGCGCGACCGTCGTCGGTTGCGCGGACACGGGGGCGAGTTGCCGGGCGGCGAGCAGGTTGGGCCAGATCACCTCCGCCGTCGTGCTGTTGAGCCTGGTCAACAGTGCGGCGGCCCGGTCCGCGTCGAGGAGCAGGCACGCCAGCTTGAGCGCTGAGTCGGGGTCCTCGATGGGGGGCTGCTGCTCGGCGAGGCCGGCCAGTTCCTCCATGGCGCCGTCCTCGTCGAGATCGGCTACCGCCGCCAGCGCCGCCTCCACGGCCCCACGCTCCGCCGGCTCCCAGAGGTGGACGGGGGCGACGGCCTCCTCCCTCGAGGCGTGGATGACGACACCGTTGTAGACGGCGTGCGCGGCCACGGGGCTGGCGTCGAAGTCGTACTGCACCGGGCCCTCGTCGTCGGTCAACGACCAGTAGTGCGTGCCGTCGGTGACCAGGGCTTCGGTGACCCGTTCCGGGCCCAACACGTCGGCCAGTTCCATGACGGAGGCCCAGGCGAGGTCCACGTCGTGGCTGTAGCCCATCAGGATGAACCGGACGTCGCTGAGTTGCGACGCGGCGTTGAGGATCTGTTCGGCCACCTGCTCGAAGTGGTGGTGGAACCAGTGCGCCTCGAGGCGGCAGGAGAAGGAGACCACCTTGCCCTGCATGCCGAGCAGGACCACCGAGTCCTGGGGGTGGAAGCCGAACATGAAGGAGGGGAGGGCGAGCAGATCGGCACGGGTGGTGCCACGGAGGACAGGCATCGTTGTCATGGCCACCACTCTGGCCAGCGCCGCCCCGGAATCACCACGGAGGCATCGGGTTGTGGACAACTCGGTTCGGGAGTCGCCGAGTCGTCGAAAGGTCGCGGTGGCGTAGATTGCGGGCATGCGTTTCGTGGTGTGTGGGGAAGCCCTCATCGATCTGATGCCCGAGGAACAGATCTCGCCGGCGGAGAGCCGCTGGATCGCCCGCTCGGGCGGCGGCCCCTTCAACACGGCCACGGCCCTGGCGAAGCTGGGGGAGGACGTCGAGTTCCTCGGGCGGCTAAGCACCGACTCGTTCGGCAGGCAGCTCCGCAGCCACCTGACGACCGCGGGCGTGAAACTGGACCTGGCGGTGGCCACCGACGAGGCGACCTCGGTGGCCGTCGTCTCCCTGGACGCGGAGGGCAAGGCCAACTACTTCTTCCACTTCGACCAGACGTCGAACTTCAACTGGCGCAAGGACGAGTTCCCCGTCATCGCGGCGGAGGACTGGTTGCACTTCGGCTCCATCGGCTCCGTGATCGGCCCCGGAGCCAAGCACATCCTCGACTTCGTGCGCAGCACCGAGGCGGCCGTCAGCTTCGACATCAACGTGCGTCCCTCCACGCTCCCTGACCGCGCGGAGTACTTCGGGCTCGTGTCCGACCTCATGACCGCCGTGGGCCGCAACGGCGGCATCGTCAAGGCCAGTGACGAGGACATCGCCTGGCTGGTCGACGACGACTCCGACCCGCTGGCCTACGCCGAGGCGTGGGCCGAGGAGTTCGGCCTTGCCATGTTCATCGTCACTCTGGGCCCCGACGGCGCCGCCGCGGTGAAGCCGGACGGGCGGGTCATCAGGGTGCCCGGGCACTCCGTCGGCGTCATCGACACCGTCGGCGCCGGCGACACCTTCATGGCCGGTTTCCTGTCCGCCTATGCCGCAGATCCCGACGACGTGGCGGGCGCCCTGGACAGGGGCACGGCCGCGGCCGCCATCGTGTGCACCCGCAAGGGGGCCCAGCCCCCCACCGCCGCAGAGGTCGACGCGTTCCTGGCGATATAGTGAGTACCCGCGCCGTCTCGGCGCGGGTTTTCGTTGTGCAATCAGGAGAGAAGTCGTGAGCCAAGAGGCTGTGCAGTACGACAAGGTGCAGGCCCAGGAGAAGTGGCAGGCGTTCTGGGAGGAGGACGAGACCTTCCGGCCGCTCGACGACGGCAGCCGCGAGCGTCGCTACGTCCTCGACATGTTCCCGTACCCCTCCGGCGACCTCCACATGGGCCACGCCGAGGCCTACGCCATGGGCGACGTGGTGTCGCGCTACTGGCGACTGCGCGGTTTCGACGTCATGCACCCCATCGGCTGGGACTCCTTCGGCCTGCCCGCGGAGAACGCGGCCATCAAGGCCGACGCGCACCCCGCCACCTGGACGTACAACAACATCGAGACGCAGGTGCGCTCCTTCAAGCGCTACGGCCTGAGCCTCGACTGGTCGCGCCGCCTGCACACCTCCGACGAGGAGTACTACCGCTGGACGCAATGGCTGTTCAACCGCTTCTACGAGCGTGGCCTGGCCTACCGCAAGGACTCGTTCGTCAACTGGTGCCCCACGGACCAGACCGTGCTGGCCAACGAGCAGGTCATCGACGGCCGGTGTGAGCGCTGCAAGTCCGAGGTGACCAAGCGCAAGCTCAACCAGTGGTACTTCAAGATCACCGACTACGCCCAGCAGTTGCTCGACGACATGCCGCTGCTCGAGGACGGCTGGCCCGACCACGTGCTGGCGATGCAGCGCAACTGGATCGGCCGCTCCGAGGGCGCCCACGTCGACTTCACCGTCGAGGGCCGCGAGCAGCCCATCACCGTCTTCACCACCCGCCCCGACACGCTGTTCGGCGCCACCTTCATGGTGGTGGCACCCGACGGTGAACTCGCCCAGGAACTGGTGACCGGCGAGCAGCGTCCCGCGTTCGAGGCCTACCTCGAGCAGGTCAAGAAGACCACCGAGATCCAGCGCCAGTCCACCGAGAACGAGAAGACCGGTGTGTGGCTCGGCGTCCACGCCACCAACCCCGTCAACGGCGAACTGGTGCCGATCTGGGCGGCCGACTACGTGTTGGCCGACTACGGGACCGGAGCGATCATGGCCGTGCCCGCGCACGACCAGCGCGACCTCGACTTCGCCCGCAAGTTCGGGCTGCCCGTGCGCACGGTCCTGGACGTCGACGGCACCAACCCGGAGGAGACCGGGGTGGCCACCGTCGGTGACGGCGCCTACCTCAACTCCGGCATCCTGGACGGCCTGACGGACAAGGCTTCCGGCGTGGCGCGCATCGTCGAACGGCTCGAGTCCGAGGGCAAGGGCACCGGCACCGTGCAGTTCCGCTTGCGCGACTGGTTGCTGTCGCGCCAGCGCTTCTGGGGCTGCCCCATCCCGGTGGTCCACTGCGAGACCTGCGGCGAGGTGCCGGTTCCCGACGACCAGCTGCCGGTGCGCCTGCCCGACCTGCGTGGCTCCGCGTTGGCGCCGAAGGGCACGTCGCCGCTCGCGTCGGCCACCGACTGGGTCAACACCACGTGCCCCACGTGCGGTGGCGCGGCCAAGCGCGACACCGACACGATGGACACGTTCGTCGACTCCTCGTGGTACTTCTTCCGCTACTGCTCGCCCGGCTACGCCGAGGGGCCGTTCAACCCCGACGACGTGGCCCGGTGGATGCCGGTGGCACAGTACGTGGGCGGCGTGGAGCACGCCATCCTCCACCTGCTGTACATGCGCTTCTTCTCGAAGGTGCTGCGCGACCTCGGCCTGGTCTCGTTCGACGAGCCCATGCTGCGGCTGCTGAACCAGGGCCAGGTCATCAACGAGGGCAAGGCCATGAGCAAGTCGCTCGGCAACGGCGTGGACCTGGGCAAGCAGATCGACGAGTTCGGCGTCGACGCGGTACGCCTCACGATGATCTTCGCCGGCCCGCCGGAGGACGACATCGACTGGGCGGAGGTGTCGCCCGGCTCCAGCCTGAAGTTCCTGCAGCGCGCGTACCGGCTGGCCGCCGACGTCGCCTCCCAGCCCGGCGTGGACTACTCGCAGGGCGATGCCCAGCTGCGCAAGGCCACGCACAAGGCGATCATCGAGATCACCCAGCTGCTCGACGGTGGCCGCTTCAACGTGGCCGTCGCCCGCACCATGGAGCTGGTCAACGCCACGCGCAAGACCATCGACTCCGGCGCCGGCGGGGCAGACCCCGCCGTCCGTGAGGCCGTCGAGTTCGTCGCTCAGGCCCTGAGCGTCGTGTCGCCCTACGTGGCGGAGGAGATGTGGGAGCTGCTGGGCCAGCCCCCGTCGGTCGCCAACAGCACGTGGCCGACGGCGGACCCGGCGTTGACCCTCGACGACACCGTCACGATGGTGGTGCAGATCCAGGGCAAGATCCGCGGCAAGCTCGAGGTGCCCGCCGACATCACGGAGGAGGACGCCCTGGCGGCGGCCCTCGCCGACGAGGCGGTGCAGCGTTCGCTGGCCGGGCGTGAGGTGGTCAAGGTGATCGCGCGGCTGCCGAAGATGCTGAGCCTGGTCCCCGGAAAGTGATCCGCGGCTGAGTCGGGCGCCCTGCGCCCGGCTCCCGCGATGGACTTGTCCACAGGCCCGCGAATCTGTGGTGGCTGGCCCTGTGCGTTGACCACCATGGGGGTATGCAGCACACCGACGCGGAGGAGTTGGCCCGCGCCCGGCTCGCCTACGTGAGCGCGGGCAGGCCGGCCCTGAGCGCGCCGCGCCGTGCGCTGCCCGATGTCGAGGACGAGACCCGCCTCCTGAGCCAGCCGCGTGCGGGGGACGAGGCGCCGGGGCCCGGAGATCGTTTCCTGAGCCAGCCGCGTGCGGGGGACGAGGCGCCGGGGCCCGGAGATCGTTTCCTGAGCCAGCCGCGTGCGAGGGACGAGCACCGTGGCTGGTCGAAGGACCCGCAAGCTGATCCGCCCACCTCGCCCCTGGCGGCCCCTCAGTCTCCTGACCCGCAGCCCTCGCGTGAACGGCCGCGACTCACCCTGAAGCACCTCGTGGTGGTGGCCGTCCTGCTCCTGTGCGGCGTCGGAGTCGCGGTGGCGGCCCTCGGCCGCAGCGCAGCGACGGAGGTGCCGCTGAAGCCCGTCACCGTCAGTGCGGCGCCGCCCCCGCCGTCGCCCCCTCCGCCGGTCGTGATGCTCCGCGTGCATGTCGCCGGTGCGGTCGTCGAGCCAGGCGTCGTGTCGCTGCCCGAGGGCACCATCGTCCAGGACGCGATCCTCGCCGCCGGTGGCCTGGCACCCGACGCCGACCCCGCTGCGCTGAACCTCGCGGCCCAGGTCACCGATGGCATGCAGATCGTCATCGGGACCGTGGGGGAGCCGAAGGGCGAGGTCGTCGGCGCTGAGCCTCCGGCCGCGGGCACGGCGGGTGGCAGCGGCGCCGGCGGGCTGGTCAATCTCAACACCGCCACTACTGCCGAACTGGAGGCCCTCCCGGGGATCGGTCCGGTGACTGCAGGCGCGATCATCGCGTGGCGGGAGGAGAGCGGTCCCTTCAGCGCGGTCGAGGACCTCCAGGAGATCAGCGGAATCGGGCCCAAGACGTTTCAGAAGCTCCAGCCGTTGGTCACGGTCGGCTGACAAGCCACCGCGTGGGGGTTGTCCACACCCGCCCGGCTTCGTCGAAAATCGAGGGGGCCACCGGCCACAGTGGAAGGCATGGGTCATGACTGGAGGTTGGCGCCCCTCGCCGTCGCGACGTGGGCGGCGGCGTGGATGGGTTCGTCCGGGTGGCGGCCCGAGGCCGGAGGGGTGGTAGCCGTATTGATGGGCCTGGCCCTGCTCGCGGTGGTCGCACTTCGGGCGCGGCACCTCTGGACCGCGATGGTCATCGCCACGTTCTCGGTCACCCTGGTGATGTCCGGGCTGCAGAGTTGGCAACGCCATGCGTCCCCACTGTCGGAACTCGCGGAGTCAGGGGCTGTCGGCACCGTGCGGTTGAGGCTACTCGCCGAACCCCAGCCGGCCGAGCGGGTGGTGGTCGGGCGGGCGGAGCTGGTGTGGGCGGAGGCCAGGCAGACCAGGGTCGAGGCAAGGGTTCCGGTCGTCATCCTGGCCTCGGGCGGGCTGGGCGAGGAACTGTTGGGGCTCACGGCCGGCGCCACCTATGACGTGCGGGCCAGGATCGCCGCACCCGAAGCCGATGATGCCGCTGCGGCCGTCCTCAGCCTCCGCGAGGTCAGGGGCGGGGTTGCCGGGCCGAACGTCGTGGACAGTGCGGTCAACGCCATGCGGCAGGGGCTGCGCGATGCCGTGGCCCACTCGCCACCGCGACAGGCTGCGCTGGTGCCTTCCCTCGTCGTCGGCGACACCTCTGCCGTCGACGCGACGATGCGGGAACAGTTCCAGGTGACGGCGCTTACGCACCTGATGGCCGTCTCGGGTGCGAACCTGACGCTGATGCTGGGGGTGGTCCTGGCCGCGGTGCGGGGTCTCGGCCTGCGCGGATGGGCCGTCAGGGCGGCGGCGGTCGGCGGTGTGGCGGCGTTCGTCCTCATCTGTGGGCAGGAACCGTCGGTCCACCGAGCCGCCGCCATGGGCTTGGTCGCGCTGGCCGCGGTCGGGGTCGGTGCCGGTCGGCGTACCGTCCGATCACTGTGCGTCGCGGTCCTGGGGCTGGTGTGGCTCGACCCCTGGATGGCCCGCTCCATCGGTTTCGCGCTCTCCGTGGCGGCGTGTGCGGGCATCGTGCTGCTCGGGCCGCTGTTCGTCTCGGCCCTGTCGAGATGGGCTCCCCGGTGGGCGGCGGAGGCGCTGGCGGTGCCGTTGGCGGCGCAGCTGGCGACACAGCCGATCATCACCTGGTTGAGCGAGTCTGTGTCGGTCGTCGGCGTGCTCACCAACGTGCTGGCGGGTCCCTTCGTCGGTCCGACGACGGTGCTGGGCTTCGCGGCGGCGCTGTTGTGTCCGTTGCCTTGGCTGGCCGCCGGCCCCGGCTGGCTGGCGGGTTGGTGCGCGCAGCCCATCCTGTGGCTGGCGGAGCTCGGCGCCGTCCTGCCCGCTGCGTCGTGGGCCTGGAGTGGGTCGGCGGCCGGGGTGGTCCTGGTGACCATCGGCTCCGCGGCCCTTGCGGTCGTGCTCCTGTGGGTGCTGCGGTTCCGCTGGGGAGGGGTCGGCTTCGTGGGCCTCTTCGTGGCACTGGCCTTCGTCAGACCCGTCCAGGTGGGGTGGCCGGGTCCGTGGGAGGCAGTCTTCTGTGACGTCGGCCAAGGTGACGCCACGGTGCTCAACGCGGGCGGGGGAGCCGCTGTGGTGGTCGACGCCGGCCCGGAGCCGGCACCGACCATCGCGTGCCTGGAGTCGCTCCACGTCCGCTCCGTGCCCCTCCTGGTGCTCACGCACTACCACTCGGACCATGTGGGAGGCGCCGAGGAACTGATCAGGCGCTATCAGCCCTCGACGGTGCTGGTCCGGGCTGGCGAGGCGCCGCCTTGGCTCGCCGAGGCGGCGGGTCGAGCAGGCGCCGAACTGCGCTCGGCCGTCCCAGGCGAGCGCATCGAGGTGGGCTCGGCCGCGTGGCGGAGCGTATCGGCATGGGAACCGGCCGGTGCCGCCGTACCGGAGGGGGAGGGCGAGGGTTCAGCCGAGAACGATGCGTCAGTGGTGGGGGTGGGCTCCAGCGGGGCCTTGTGTGTCCTCCTCGCCGGGGACACCGAACCCGCCGGACAGGCCGTGGCGCTCCGGGCGGCGGAGGAGCACGCCATCGACCTCGCCGTCCACGTGCTGAAGTTGCCCCACCACGGCTCGTCGCGCCAGGACCCACGCTTCATCGCCGCCTCACGGGCCGCGCTGGCCGTGGCCAGCGCCGGCGAGGGCAACTCCTACGGACACCCGAGCGTCAGTGCGCTGGACCTTGCGCGATCCCTTGGCATGCAGGTGGTCCGGACCGACAACCAGGGCGCCATCGCCGTCTCACTGGGCGACGGGCAGCTGGGGGTCAGGACGTCGCGCGGGTGAGGTCCTTCGTGGGATGTTCGCCAGGGCTCACGATCCCCTCAGGAACCGACCGGCATCCCCTCAGGAACCGATCGGCATCCCCTCAGGAACCGATCGGCATCACCCTCAGGAAGCGGTGGTCGCGCGGGGTTCGAGCCCTGCTGCGCGGTACATCGCGTCGATCGCGCGCATCATCGCGACGGAGTCTGCCGGGTCGGTGATCAGCGGGGTGCCGTTGCGCACCGCGTCGACGAACACCGCCAGCTGCGCCGCGTAACTCGTGGGCAGGGCGGGCACCTCCACCGTCGTCACGCCCTCGTCGTTGGTCAGGGTCAGGCTGTTGCCCTCCTGCGGCTTGACGAAGCCTTCGACCTGGATGACGCCCTTCGTGCCGGTGATGAGCCCGCTCTGGCGTTCCTCGTCCTCGAGCAGTGAGCTGGAGATCCGGCCGGTCACCCCGCCGGGGAACCGCAGCTCGGCGCTCAGCGCCTCGTCGAGCCTGGGGTCGTCGGAGGGCCGGGCCTCGGCGGAGACGATCTCGGGCTCCTCGCCCACGACGCTGCGCACGAAGTGGAGGCTGTAGCAGCCCAGGTCCATCGTGGAACCGCCGGCCAGGTCCTGGATGTAGCGGATGTTGGTGCGGTCGGGGAGGTGGATGTCGAAGTGCGCCTCGACCTCGGTGACGTCGCCGATGGCGCCGTCGGCGATCAGCTTGAGCGTCTCGGCCATCAGGCGGTGGTAGCGGTAGTGGAAGCCCTCCATCACCACGCGGTCGGACTCCGCCGCCCGTGTGGCCACGGCTTCTGCCTCCTCGGCGTTGGAGGCGAACGGCTTCTCCACCAGGACGTGCTTGCCCGCCTCCAGCGCCGCGACCGTCCACTTCCCGTGTTCAGAGTTGGGCAGCGGGATGTAGACGGCATCGACGTTCGGGTCGGCCAGGAGCGCCTCATAGGAGTCGTGCACCGTCCCGATGCCGTGCTCTGCCGCGAACGCCTCCGCCCGGCCGCGGTTCCGCGCTGCGACGGCGAACAGGTCGACGTCTGGGTTGCCCTGCGCGGGCGCGATGAGGGCCTGGGGCGTGATGCCGGCAGCACCGAGGATGCCGAAGCGGATGGGATGGTTCATGGAACGGAACTCCTCACTGAGTGGACACGCAAAGTCTAGTGCTGCCCTTCGACCGGACGCGCGCTCGTTCCTCGCGGCGGCCGGCTCAGGGGACTGGTTGGGAGCGCGCGCTCGTTCCTCGCGGCGCCCGGCTCAGGGGACTGGTTGGGAGCGCGCGCTCGTTCCTCGCGGCGCCCGGCTCAGGGGACGGCGGGGAGGTGCCAGATTCGGGTGCCCGCGGCGCGACAATGTCGGGCCCAACTGGCAGGATCACCCCATGACCTCCTCACCGTTCGGTACCGCCCTGCTCATTTCCGGGCCGGAACAGCTGCTGGCCCAGCGCATCGTGGCGGAGACGAAGGCTCGGGCGTTCGCGGCCCAGCCCGACGCCGGCGTCAACGAGATCGCCGCCACGGAGCTGGAGGATTCGATGCTGTCCGAGGTCATCGGCGGCTCGCTGTTCTCGAGCCACACCATCGCCGTCATCGACGACGTGGGCTCCACGCCCGCGTCCGTGGTGGACCAGCTCGTGGCCGCCGCCTCGAACCCTCCGGAGGACCTGTGCCTCATCCTGCTGCACGCCGGCGGCGTGAAGGGCAAGGGCCTCATCGACAAGCTGAAGAAGGCCAAGGTGCCCGTCGAGACCGTGGCGGCCCTCAAGCCGTGGGAGGTGCCGGGCTTCGTCACCGCCGAGGCCAAGCGCCGGCGCATCCGGATGCAGCCGGACGCCGCAGAGGAACTGGTGGCCGCCGTCGGTCACGACCTGCGCGCCCTGGCCTCCGCGATCGACCAGCTCATCGCCGATTCGGGTGCCAATGAGATCGACGCAGCCCTTGTGCGCCGCTACTTCGCGGGGCGCGCCGAGGTCTCCGGCTTCGCGGTGGCGGATGCTGTCGTGGCCGGCAACGCCACCGTCGCGATGGAGAGGCTGCGCTGGGCGTTGGAGACGGGGGTGGCGCCGGTGCTGATCACCAGCGCGCTCGCGGGGTCGTTCAGGGGGCTGGCGAAGTACCTGGATGCGCAGAACAGCCGGTTGCGCGGCGCTGACCTCGCGCGGGAGATCGGCGTGCCGCCGTTCAAGCTCAAGGACTACGCCAAGGCTTCCACCACGTGGCAGGTGGGTGGGGTGGCCGAGGCCATCCGGCTCATCGCGCGTGGTGACGCAGAGGTCAAGGGCGCCGCGACCGACGCGGCGTTCGCGCTGGAGCGGATGGTGCTCGGCGTGCTGCAGCAGCGTCGTCGGTGACGGTACGCAAAACAGCGCCTTGACGACCGAGGGCCAAGGCGCTGTCGCGAATCAACAGCAGCAGGTGTGGTGCTGGATCAGATGGCGTTGACGGCGAGCGAGATCTTCGACTTGCGGTTCGCGGCCTGGTTCTTGTGGATGACGCCCTTGCTCACGGCGCGGTCGAGCGCGCGGTTCGCCACGACGAGGAGCTCGGCGGCCTTGTCGGCCTCGCCCTCGGCGACGGCGGTGCGGACGTTGCGGATGTGGGTGCGCAGCTGGGACTTGACCGCCTTGTTGCGGAGACGAGCGATCTCGTTGGTCTTGTTGCGCTTGATCTGGGACTTGATGTTCGCCACTGGGCAGCCTCTTTACGGATTAAAGGGGGTGTACTCGGTCATGCGTTTGCACGCGACGATCAACCTTACCTGAGGCCCACCCCCGTCGCCAAATCCGGGGCGCCCGATGACTGACGGGCGCGCAGGCCCCCACAGGTAACATTGTCCATCGGGTCGCACTCCGTGAGAGGATGGCCTGTCCCTGCCCACCAACGAGGAATGTTGATGCCCGCACCCCGCCCTGGCAAGACCCGTCCGGAGATCATCCGGAACTTCTGCATCATCGCGCACATCGACCACGGCAAGTCCACCCTGGCAGACCGCATGCTGCAGCTGACGAAGGTCGTCGACGACCGGCAGATGCGTGCCCAATACCTCGACCGCATGGACATCGAGCGCGAACGCGGCATCACCATCAAGTCGCAGGCAGTGCGCATGCCGTGGACCAAGGACGGCGAGGAATACGTCCTCAACATGATCGACACCCCCGGCCACGTCGACTTCACCTACGAGGTGTCGCGCTCGCTGGCGGCCTGCGAGGGCGCCATCCTGCTGGTCGACGCCGCGCAGGGCATCGAGGCCCAGACGCTGGCCAACCTGTACCTGGCCATCGAGGCTGACCTGCACATCATCCCCGTGCTCAACAAGATCGACCTCCCCAACGCCAACCCGGAGAAGTACGCGGCGGAGCTGGCCGGCATCATCGGCTGCGACCCCGACGACGTGTTGAAGGTCTCCGGCAAGACCGGCGCGGGAGTGCCCGAGCTGCTCGACGCGGTCGTCGAGCAGATCCCGGCCCCAGTCGGCGACGCAGCCGCGCCCGCACGTGCCCTCATCTTCGACTCCGTCTACGACACCTACCGCGGCGTGGTGACCTACGTGCGAGTGGTCGACGGAGAACTCAACCACCGTGAACGCATCAGGATGATGTCCACCCACGGCACCCACGAGCTGCTCGAGGTGGGCGTCATCTCGCCGGAGCCCGTCAAGTCCGACGCCATCGGCGTGGGCGAGGTGGGCTACCTCATCACCGGCGTGAAGGACGTGCGCCAGTCCCGCGTCGGCGACACCGTCACCCTGGAGTCGCGGCCGGCCACGCAGGACCTCGGCGGCTACCGGCACCCCAACCCGATGGTCTACGCCGGTCTGTACCCCATCGACGGCGACGAGTTCAACGAGCTGCGCGAGGCCCTCGAGAAGCTCCAGCTCAACGACGCCGCCCTGACCTACGAGCCGGAGACGTCCGGCGCGCTCGGCTTCGGCTTCCGCATCGGCTTCCTCGGCCTGCTGCACATGGAGATCGTCCGGGAACGCCTCGAACGCGAATTCAACCTGTCGCTCATCTCGACGGCCCCCAACGTCGTCTACCGCGTCGTGATGGAGGACGGCTCGGAGCACACGGTGACCAACCCGTCGGAGTACCCCGCGGGCAAGATCTCAGAGGTGTACGAGCCTGTGGTCCGCGGCACCATCCTCACGCCGTCGGAATACCTGGGCACCATCATCGAGCTGTGCCAGAACCGACGTGGGGTCCAGCTGGGACTCGACTACCTCAGCGAGGACCGCGTCGAGCTGCGTTACCAGCTGCCGCTGGCCGAGATCGTGTTCGACTTCTTCGACGCCCTGAAGTCGCGCACGAAGGGCTACGCGTCGCTCGACTACGAACCCGCCGGCGAACAGGTTGCCGACCTCGTGAAGGTCGACATCCTGCTGCACGGCGACCCGGTCGACGCGTTCTCGGCGATCGTGCACAAGGACAAGGCCTACTCCTACGGCCTCGCCATGGCGTCGAAGCTCAAGGAACTCATCCCGCGGCAGCAGTTCGAGGTACCGATCCAGGCCGCGATCGGCTCCCGCGTCATCGCCCGCGAAACCATCCGCGCCATCCGCAAGGACGTCCTCGCCAAGTGCTACGGCGGCGACATCTCCCGCAAGCGCAAGCTGCTCGAGAAGCAGAAGGAAGGCAAGAAGCGGATGAAGATGGTGGGCCGCGTCGAGGTGCCGCAAGAGGCCTTCGTCGCCGCGCTGTCCACCGGCGAGTCCAACGCGAAGTAGAGCCCGACCCCCAAGTCGGCCGCCGAGGGTTCAAGGGGCGGCCGGTCACGGGGGGTCGCAAGTGTGTGAGGCGGACCCGGCCCGCGCTCAGGTAGTTGTTGCCCGGAATCGGTGACCAGAAGACGAGCGCACCCCGGGGCTGGGCGCTCCGGCACCGGGGGTGGGCACGGTTTCGGCTCGAAGCCATGAGAGACCCGGACGATGAAGCCGCATACGGGGCATGAAGGACGCGAGTTCAGAGTCCACACCGGCTCCCGTCAACGTCTCGTCGCACTGCAAGCGCGGGGGTCACACTCGCGTCCTTCTTGCCCCGTGTGCGGCGGCGCCAAGCCCGGCCGCTGAGACGCCGGGGGCCCTTCGACCAGCCGCGGGCGGCTGGCTCAGGGGGCGCGACGCTTGGTGCGCGCCGTGGCCTGTGCCGTCCACGGGTCCTCCGGCCACGGATGCTTCGGGTAACGTCCCCGCATCTCGGCCCGCACCTGCCCGTAGGGGCCCGACCAGAATGAGGCCAGGTCGTCGGTGACGGCCAGCGGGCGGCCGGCGGGGGAGAGCAGGTGGAACAGGATTCGGACGCGTCCCCCTGCGATCGTCGGCGACTCCGGCAGCCCGAAGCACTCCTGGAGCTTCACGGCACACACGACGGGGGCGTCGTCGTCATGCGGCGGGTAGTCGAGGCGGATGTTCGACCCGCTGGGGACGGTCAGGCGTTCCGGCGCGAGCTCGTCGAGCCGCGCCGCCTCCTGCCAGGGCACCAACCGGCGCAACGGCTGGGCGAGATTGATGCCCGACAGCCGGCCGGTACGGGCGGCCTCCGCCAGCTCCGGCCCGAGCCATTCGTCGAGCCGCCCCAGCAGTGCTTCGTCCGAGACGTCCGGCCACGGTTCGCCAAGATGTCGGCGCAGCAGCGCGAGCCGCCGTCGCAGGGCGTCGGCGCCGTCGGACCAGCCGATGACACTGAGGCCGCGCTCGAGCAGCACGCTCCGCACTGCGTCAGGGCCCAGTTCGGCAGCGGGTACCGGCGTCGACGACAGCTCGATGGCCCCCAGCGCCGTCACGCGCCGGGCCCGCAGCCGCCCGTCGACCAGCTCGCCGCGGACCTCGTCGAGCAGTAGGTGTGCCGCGGCCGCGCGAGCGGTCCGTTCGTCCACCGGCGCGGCCGACCGGATCACTGCCCCGGTGCCGGCCGCGCTGGCCCCTTCCGCCCGGGTCACCTCCGCGACCGCCAACCACTCCTGCGCAGCCAGGTGCGGGGGCGCCGCGGCGCGCGTGCCCGAAGCCAACAGGTGAGAGGTGCCGACCCGCCGGGCGACTCTCTCCGGATAGGCCAACACCACCACGGCCCCCGGCACCCCGCCGGCGCCCTCCGACGGCGACACCAGCCGCTCGAGGCGGTCTGCCTCGGCGCGCCACCGCCGCGACTCCGGCCCGCCACGCCTCAGCCCAGAGACCGCGACGGTGAGGTCGCCGCCCACGTCCAACTCGACCGCCGCCACCATCTCGGCCGCCGTCCGCCTGCCCACGAGCTCGGCGCCGTCCACCAGGGCGCGCGCCCACCGGGGTGCCGCGGGGATCCCGGCCAACCGCCGGCCCTGCGCGGTCACCCTGCCGTCGTCGTCCACGGCGCCCAGGGAGCGCAGCACCGCCTCGTCCTCGGCCACGGCCAGCGACGGCAGCGGGCTCGGCAGCGCCAGCCCCTCGCCCCTGGGCGCGCCCCAGGCGGCCAGGCTCAGCAGGGCGCCGGTCAGGTCGGCCGTCTGCGACTCCGGCGTCACCTGCGCCCGGAGCCCCAGATACGTCCGCTCGTCGTAGCACCGCCACACCACGCCCGGCCCCTGCCGAGCGGCGCGGCCGGCGCGCTGGTCGGCGGAGGATCGGGCGCACCGGACGGTGACCAGCCCCGACATGCCTCGGCCGGAGTCGCGCCGTGGTTCGCGGGACAGGCCGGCGTCGACAACCACGCGCACGCCGTCGACCGTCAACGACGACTCCGCCAGGTTGGTCGACACCACCACCCGGGGCGACTCCCCGGGCCGGCGGCCGGCGACCGCCCGGTCCTGATCGCGCGCGGCGGCCTGGCCGTGCAGCTCGAGCACCTCGGCGGCCAGCCTGCCGCGCAACCGCTCCGCCACCGTCCGCACCTCCCACACGCCGGGGAGGAAGACCAGCACGTCGCCGTCGTCCGGCCTGTCGCGGAACGCCTGTTCGACGGTGTGCGCCACGTGGTCGAGGAACCCCCGCGCCGTCCCCCTCGCGTCGAGCGGCAGCGGCCCGGGCGCCCAGCGCACCGCCAACGGGTGCAGCACGGCGGGCACGCCGACCACCGGTGCCGGGCGATCGCCTCCGAGCAGGCCGGCCAAGCCGGCCGCGTCCAGCGTCGCCGACATCGCCACCACGGCCAGGTCGTCGCGCAGTTCCCTCACCTCGGCGAGCAGCGCGGTCAGCAGGTCGGTGTCCAATCCGCGCTCGTGCACCTCGTCGAGGATGACGGCGCCCACGCCGTCGAGTGACGGGTCCCGCAGGAGCCTCCGCAGCAGCACCCCGGGTGTGACCATCTCCATCCGCGCGCCGGGCGACATGACCCGCTCGCCGCGCACCGTGAAGCCGGCCACCTCGCCGACGGCGGTGCCGGTGAGTTGCGCCAGCCGGCGGGCCGCGGCCCTCGCCGCCACCCTGCGAGGCTGCGTCACCACCACTCGTCCGTCGACGCACCCCGCCACCACTGCTGGCGCCAATGTCGTCTTGCCCGTTCCCGGGGGTGCCTCCACGACGGCGACGCCGCGCGCCGTGACGGCCCTGCGCAGGTCGTCGGCTGCGGCCGCGAACGGCAGTCCACAGCCGTCTGCTACGAGGTGGGCGAGGCTGGGCACCGCCCCAATCTAGCGGGGCCTTCCGGGACACGCCCTAAGCTGTAGCGGTGGCACAGCTCCCTGACGGCGACCCGGCCCCGGCCGACGGTTCCCTCCCCGAATCCGCGCGCTCCTCGAGCGCGCCGTTGTCGGTGTACGTGCACGTGCCCTTCTGCCGCACCCGTTGCGGCTACTGCGACTTCAACACCTACACCCCCAGCGAACTCGGCGACCTCTCGCCCGACACGTACCTCGGCGCCGCCCATGCGGAACTCGACCTCGCGGCCCGCGTCCTGGGCGACCGTCGCCCCGTCCAGACGGTCTTCTTCGGCGGGGGCACCCCGACGATGCTGCCCGCCGAGGCCCTCACCGGCCTGCTGCGCGCCATCGACGACCGGTTCGGCCTCGCGCCCGACGCCGAGGTCACCACCGAGGCCAATCCCGAGACGCTCACGCCGCCGTACCTGGAGCGGCTCCGGGAGGGCGGCTTCACCCGCATCTCGCTGGGCCTGCAGTCGGTGGTGCCGCACGTGCTGCAGGTATTGGAGCGCACCCATACCCCCCGTCGTGGCCTCGACGCGGCCCACTGGGCGCGCGAGGCCGGCTTCGAGCACGTCTCGCTGGACCTCATCTACGGCACGCCCGGGGAATCGATGGACGACTGGCGCGCCAGCCTCGACGCCGTCACGGCAACCCCCGTCGACCACGTGAGCGCTTACTCCTTGATCGTGGAGGAGGGCACCCGTCTGGCGCTGCAGGTGCGGCGCGGTGACATCCCCATGCCCGACGACGACGACCTGGCAGACAAGTACCTCGTGGCCGACGAGACCCTCAGCGCCCTCGGGATGGCGAACTACGAGGTCAGCAACTGGGCGCGCCCGGGAGGGGAGTGCCGCCACAACCTCGCGTACTGGCGTGGGGCCGACTGGTGGGGGATCGGCCCCGGCGCCCACTCGCACGTCGGAGGGGTGCGGTTCTGGAACCGCAAGCACCCCCGCAGCTACGCGGCCGCCCTCGCCGCCGGCGACTCACCGGCGCTCGCCCGCGAGGTGCTCTCGGACGATGACCGCCGTGTCGAGCGCGTCCTCCTCGAACTCCGGCTCGCCGAGGGCATGCCGTTGCAGGTGCTGACGCCGTCGGAGCTGGCCCGCGTGCCGGGGGTCGTCGCGGCCGGGTTGGCGATCGACGACGGCTCGCGGCTGCGCTTGACCCAGTCAGGTCGACTTTTGGCCGACGGGGTGATCCGCGACCTCCTAGACTGAGCGCCACTGACGCTCTGGAGGCAGCCATGTACTCTCCCATCCTCACGCGGCGCACGGTTCTCGGTGCGCTCAGTGCGGCCACGGTGGTGGGGCTCGTGGGCTGCGGCCGCGATGCAGCGGCGCCCGGCGGCCTCGACCCCGTCGTCTACCAGCTCTCCTGGACCCATTCGGTGCAGTTCGGCGGGACGTACCTCGCCAAGCAGCGCGGCATCTTCGAGGAACAGGGCCTCGATGTCGAGTTCGCCGCGGGCGGGCCCAACGTGGCGGGCGATGCGAACACCGTCAGCGGCGGCAGCCTCGTCAACATCTCGGTGGCCGACGGCGTGGCCCGCGCCAACCAGGAGGGCGCAGGGCTGGTCATCATCGGCGCCCAGTGCCAGAAGTTCCCCGGCACCATCCTCTCGCTGGCCGACGCCCCGCTGAAGACGCCGCAGGACCTCGTGGACAAGCGCATCGGCGTGGCCGGCGCCGACACCCCTGGGCTCGACGCCTTCCTCACCACCAACGGGCTGTCTGCTGCGGACGTGGAGTTCGTGCCCAGCCAGTACGACCCCGCCGTGTTGACCGCCCACCAGGTCGACGGCCTCTTCTGCTTCTACAACGACCTGCCCGTGGCGCTGGCGGTGCAGGGGGTCGAGGGCCACTCGATGCTGCTGGCCGACTTCGGCTACAACCCCATGAGCCAGACCTACACGGTGCTGCGCTCCAGCCTGGAGGACGAGGAGAAGCGCAGCCAGCTCGTCCGCCTCCTGCGCGCCGACTTCCGCGGCTGGCAGCTCTATCGCGAAGACCCGCAGGCCGCCGCGGAACTGACCATGGAGACCTACCCGGACGCCGGCCTGGACCTCGAGACGCAGCGCAAGCAGGCCGACGTCCAACTGGACCTGATGTTCTCCGACCTCACCGACGAGCACGGCTTCGGCTGGTTCTCCGACGAGCAGGTGGCGGACAACCTGGCCCTGTTCGAGCTCCTCGGCATCGAGGGGGCAGACGCCGGCCTGTGGGACCGCTCCATCCTCGAGGAGATCTACGGGGACGGGCCCGAGGCGTGAGCGTCGGGGCCGCGCCGCCGGGGCCGGAGGTCGTGTGCCGGTCGCTGGCCAAGACGTTCGACGGCGCGCACGGCCCGCTGCTGGCGCTGGGCCCGCTCGACCTCACGCTGGAGGCAGGCTCCGTCACGGCGTTGGTCGGCCCCTCGGGCTGCGGCAAGTCAACGCTGCTGCGCCTCATCGGCGGGCTCGAAGGGCCCGATCCTGGAGGCACGGTGCTGGTCGGCGCGGACCATCCCCGGGAGGTGCGACGGCGGGGTGAGGTGGCGATCGCGTTCCAGGACGCGTCCCTGCTGCCGTGGCGGACGGCCGCGGGCAATGTGGCCCTCGCTCGCAGGCTCGCCCGCCAACCGGCCGACTCCCCGCGGGTCCTGCAACTGCTCCGCATGGTCGGCCTCGAAGGCTTCGAGCACGCGCGCCCGGCCCAGCTGTCGGGCGGCATGCGGCAACGGGCGGCCATCGCCCGCTGCCTCGTCACGGAGCCCCGGCTGCTGCTGCTCGACGAACCGTTCGGCGCCGTCGACGAACTCACCCGACGGCGGCTCAACATCGAACTGCCCCCACTCTGGTCGGACACCGGCACCACCACGTTGCTGGTGACCCACTCCGTCACCGAGGCGGTCCTCCTGGCTGACCGGGTGCTGGTGATGTCGCCACGTCCCGGGGCCATCGTCGCCGACCGCACCGTCGACCTGTCGCGGCCCCGGACGGAGGCACACCTGCGGTCCGAGCCGTTCCGTCGGCTGGTCGAGGAGATCGGCGAGCTCCTCGCCGTCGACGGCGCCGCATGAGGACGGGGCGCCGCGCCCTCGCCTGGCTCCTGGTGGTGGCCGGCTGGGAACTGCTCGGCAGGACGCTGCTGGCCGGCAGCCACCTCATCGGGGTGCACTCGGGCATCGTGGCCAAGCTCGTCGACAACGCGGCCGTGTATGGCCGCGGCCTGGCCTACACCACGGGAGAGGCGCTCTGGGGGTACCTGTTCGGCAACGCGGCCGCGGTGCTGCTCGCGCTGCTGGTGGTGCTGCTGCCGTGGGCCGAGCGGCTCGTGCTCCGCCTGGCCCTGGTGGTCTACTGCCTCCCGCTGGTCGCGCTCGGCCCGCTGCTCAGGCTGGTCTACGGCCGTGGCGACGGCCCACAGATCACGCTGGCCGCGCTGGCGGTCTATTACCTCACCCTCGTCCCGCTGCTGGTGGGGCTGCGGGCGCTGCCCAGTTCCTGGCTCGACCTCACCGCCACCTATGGGCGCGGCCGCTGGGCCACGCTGGTCACCGTCCGTGCCCGCACCTCGTTGCCGTACCTCATGGCCGGGCTCCAGACCTCCGTGCCCGCCGCATTCCTCGGTGCCCTGGTCGGCGAGTTCACCGGCGCGGAGCGGGGGATCGGCGTGCTGTCGATCCTGGCGCTGCGCAGCCTCGACACGGATGGGTTGTGGGCCCTCATGGTGCTCGCGACCGCGGTCTCGCTGCTCGGCTACCTCGGCGTGGCCGCCGTGGCGCGCCGCATCGCGCCCGAGACCCCGCCCGTGCTGCTCGCACCGTCGAACGCCACGAGGCGGCCGGGGTGGCGCCGGGTGCCGTCGGCCACAGGCGGAGCCGTCGTCGCTGCACTGGTCGTCGTGGGCGCCTGGGCACTGGGGTTCGCCGCCGTCGGCCTGAACCCCTATTTCGCCAAGCGGCCCTGGCACGTCTGGGAGTGGCTGGTGTCGTCCCCGGATGCGGGGGCCAACCGTGCCGGCCTGCTGACCGCACTGTGGGAGACGACGACGGTGGCGCTGCCCGGCTACTTCGCCGGGCTGGTCGCCGGCGTGTTCATGGCGGCCCTCTTCTCCCTCTCGGACCGCGCCCGGGAGGCCCTGACCCCGGTGGCGGTGGCACTGAGGTGCGTGCCGATCATCGCGATCGCGCCGCTGCTGGTGGCGGCGCTGGGGCGGGGCGCCGTCGGCACGGCAGTGGTGGTGGCGATCATGACCTTCTTCCCCACCATGGTCGCCTGCCTGTACGGGTTGGGCCGGCTGCCGGGGCAGGTGGCCGACGTCTTCGCCACCTACGACACCCCTCCCGCGCGGATCCTGTGGCTGGGGCGACTGCCGGCCATGGCGCCGGCCTTCTTCGCCTCGGCCCGCATCGCCGCGCCCACCGCGCTGCTGGCCGCCACCGTCGCCGAGTGGCTGGCCACCGGATCCGGCTTGGGCAACCGGATGGCGGTGGACGCGGCCACCAGCCAGTACACCTCGCTGTGGGCCACCGTCGTGGTGGTCACCCTGCTGGCCCTGGTCGCCTACGGCATCGTGGAGTTCGTCGAGTCCCGCGTGCTGGGCCGGGTGGCGCCCGAGCAGTTGCGCTGGTAGTCAGCCCTGCAGCGCGGCCGCCACCGATGCGACGGTCTGGTCCCAGCCCGGCACGGTGCCCCGACGCTCGAGGGCCTCGGCACGCCAGCTGGCCCTGAGTTCCCCGTCGCTGAGCCAAGCCCGCAGGGCCTCGGAGAGGCCCTCGACGTCGCCCGGCACGAACTCGGCCCCGGCCGTCCTGGCCTCCGTGGCCCCGGTGGCCTCGGTCACTATCGCGGGGATGCCGCGGGCAGCGGCCTCGGCCACCACCATGCCGTACATCTCGGCCCGCGACGTGTGGACCAGGAGGTTCGCGGCCCGCCACGCCTCCTCCAGGTCGGCGCCGGTGCGGGCCCCCTCGACGGTCACCCGCCCGCTCAGCCCGGAGTCGACGACGAACTGCCGCACCCGTGCGGACAGGTCCGGGTCGACGTCGTCGGGGCCGACCAGCCGCGCGGTCCAGGCAAGGTCCGTCAGCCGGGACAGGGCCTGCACGAAGGTGAGCGGGTCCTTGCCGTCGGTGAGGCGTGACAGCCAGAGCAGCGTCGGCGCACCCGACGAGCCGTCGGCGACTCCGGCGGGTTCGACGCCCGGCCTGGCCACCACCGCGTCGCCGCGGCCGTAGCGCATCGCCACCTGGCCCGCGGCCCAGGCGCTCGGCACGACGACCCGGGTCGCCGCTGCCACGGACTCCGCCTCGCTGTCGGCCAGCCGAGCCCGCTCGGAAGCGGGGAGGGACGGGTCGTCGGCTGGGAAGTAGTGCATGAGCAGGGTCACCCTGGCACCACGGCCGGTGGCGGCACGGATCGCCCCAGGCTCTGCCGAGCCCACGATGTTGTCCACCAGCCAGTGCTCACCCTCGGCGAGCAGCTCGACGAAGCCCCGGCGCTGCTCGGGCGAGGCCAACGGCCACGCCCCCTCGACGCGGGTCACGTCCACCTCGATGCCATGGGAGGCCAGGCCGGCGACGAGTTCTTCGTCGTAGCGGTTGCCGCCGCTGGCCTGCGGGCTGCGCCAGTGCGCGAATCGGATGCGGAGCACCATCGCACCTCCTCACGAGGGCATCATAGGCAGATGAGGACGCTCTCGGCGCTGCGACTGACCCCAGGGGACCGGGTCACCGTGATGCGGGCGGGGATGGGCGTCGTGTGTGGGCTGCTGGTGGTGGGCACCCTCCTCGGGGCCCTACCGGAGCGCAACTGGCCGCTGTTCCTCCTCGCGGTGCCCACGGTCCTGCTCGACGCCGTCGACGGCGCGGTGGCCCGGGCCACCGGCACGGTGACCGAGCGGGGGGCACGCTGGGACATCGCCGTGGACGCCGCGGTCCTCCTGACGCTGAGCGTCGCCCTGGTCCCGATCGCCCCGTGGGTGCTCGTGATGGGCACTGCCCGTTACCTGTTCCTCCTCGTGGGCCGTGTCCGGCCCGTCTGGCTGGGTGAGCTGCCGTTCAGGCAGTCCCGCCGGCTGATCGGGGCGTTTCAGGCGGTGGTCACGGTGCTGGCGCTCGCCCCGGTCGTCCCCGTCTGGCTGGCGCAGTGGGCAACGGCGCTCGCCGTGGCACTGGTGGTCTACTCCTTCGCGCGCGACATCCAATTCCTCGAGCGTTCCGCCTCCTGAACGAGACCGGCACGCAATCGAAGTGGGGTGGCGCGCGTGCCGTCAGCGTGCTACTGTATTAAGCACCTAATACAGTAAGACAGCAGGAGGGAAGATGGAGTTCGACCCCAGCATCCCGATCTGGCTTCAGCTCGTCGACGAGTTCACCCGCCGCATCGTCACCGGCCAGTGGCCGGCGGGGGAGCGCATCCCCGGGGTCCGTGACCTCGCCGGGGAGTTGAAGGTCAATCCCAACACGGTCCAACGGGCCCTCGCCGAACTCGAGCGGCAGGGCCTGGCCCGGTCGGAGCGGACCACGGGCCGGTTCGTCACAGACGACCTGGCCGACATCGACCAGGCCCGCCTCGGCCTCGCGGCGGGCGCAGCAGACGACTTCGCACGGCGGGCGCAGGGGCTCGGCATGAGCCTCACCGCCGCCCGCGACCTACTGGGCCGACGATGGTCGGCCCCCGCAGAAGGAGCACAGGAATGAATTCACCGGCGATCAAGATCGCCCACCTGACCAAGAAGTACGGCGCGTTCCCAGCCCTCAACGACCTCACGCTCTCGCTCGAGGGCGGCCAGATCGTCGGGCTCCTCGGGGAGAACGGCTCGGGCAAGACCACCTTGCTGAAGGTGCTGGCAGGTGCGCTCACGCAGTACGACGGCGACGTCCTCGTGCACGGCAGGCGCATCGGCCCCGACACCAAGGCCATGGTCAGCTTCCTGCCCGACGCCAGCTTCCTCGCCGATGGCGACACCATCGACGGCTGCGTGGGCATGTTCCAGGACTTCTTCAGCGACTTCAACGAGGCCAAGTGCCGCGACCTGCTGAAGTTCTTCCAGCTCGACACCCACCGCAAGCTCAACACGCTGTCGAAGGGCATGCGCGAGAAGGTGCAGATCGCGCTGGCCATGTCGCGCGACGCCAAGGTGTTCCTGCTCGACGAACCCATCTCCGGCGTGGACCCGGCGGCCCGCGACGTGTTGCTGCAGGCCATCGTGCGTGACCTGCCGGAAGACGCGCTCCTGCTGATCTCGACGCACCTCATCCACGACCTCGAGCCCGTCCTCGACTCGGTCGCCTTCATGCGGCACGGGCGAATCCTGCTGCAGGGCGCCGTCGACGACCTGCGGGCCGAGCGCAACCTGTCCATCGACCAGCTGTTCCGGGAGGTCTACCAATGGTCGGCAAACTGATCAAGCACGAGGTTCGGCGCACGCTGCGCTGGTACCTCACCATCATCGCCGGGGCAGGGCTCGTCGTCGGCCTCGCGACCCTTGCGGCGGTGCTCCTGCCGGCCCCGCTCAACTCGCTGTTCACCGTGCTGGGGGCGATCGGCACGTTCGCCGTGCCCACCGTCATCCCGGTGTGGCTCGGCATCGACTTCTACCGTTCCTCCTACACCAAGACCGGTTACCTCACCCGTGCCCTGCCCGTGAAGGGGTCGACGATCTACTGGGTCAAGCTGCTGTACGCCTATGTCCTGTCGCTCGTGGCCCTGGTCGTGAGCCTGGGCCTCGGCTACGTCGCGGCGATCGGTTTCACCGTCGTGGGAGGCGGCACGGTCGGTGACCTGAACCAGGGCGTCAGCGACACCCTGGCGATGATCGGGGACGTGCTTCCGGGGTGGGCCGTGGCGGCGTGCCTCGTGCTGGTCCTGCTGTGGCCGTTCGTCTGGCTCGCCTCCTACTACTTCGCAGCCGCCATCGGCAGCGAGGCGTGGAGCAGCAAGATGGGGGTCGGCGGCCCGATCCTGGTGTGGTTCCTGTTCTACACCGCCAGTCAGGTCGCCGGACTGCTCGGGGCATTCATCCCGCTCTACCTGGTGTTCACGGAGGCTGGCGTGGAGCTGGAGGTCGGCGTGGTCAACATCTTCACCACCGAGGCGCAGAACCTCCTTCCCGTCGGCGTGTTCCTGATGATGTACGTGCTGACCGCGGTGGCGATCGCCTGGGCGTCTGTGTCGTTCGACAAGAAGGTGGAGTTGCGCTGATAGCGTCTCCCGCCGTGGACAGATACTCACGAGACGTCTTGGCACCGGGCTGGCAGAAGGCCCATCTGAAGAAGACCCGTGACGTGGCCGTCGAACTCGACCAGGTGGTCGAGTTCGACGACTTCTGCGGGGCGGTCGTCGGATGGGAGAACGGCCTGGTCGTGCTCGAGGATCGCCACGGCAAGCGCCGCTCGGCGCCATTCGGCCCGGGCTTCCTGTTGGAGGGCGAACCGGTGGCGCTGCGCGCCCCACTGCGGGGAGGCCCGGTGAAGCCCCGGTACACCGCCTCCGGCTCGCGCGTCGGCACCGAGCCGACGAAGGCGAAGGTGGCGCTGCCCAGCCGCATCTACGTCGAGGGCCGCCACGATGCAGAACTCATCGAGAAGGTCTGGGGTGATGACCTGCGCCATGTCGGCGTCGTGGTCGAGTACCTGGGCGGCATCGACGACCTCCCGCGCATCGTGCAGGAGTTCGGGCCGGAGCCCGGGCGCCGGCTGGGCGTCCTGGTGGACCACCTCGTGCCGGGCTCGAAGGAGTCGCGCATCGCCCAGGAGGTCTACCGGGCCGGGTACCGCGACGTCGTGCTGGTCGAGGGCCACGAGTTCATCGACATCTGGCAGGCCGTGCGCCCCGAACGGATCGGCCGCAAGGCATGGCCGACGGTGCCGCGCGACGTCGACTTCAAGCTCGGCACCCTCAAGGCGCTGAACCTGCCCCATGCCGACCAGGCCGACATCGCGCGCGGCTGGCAGGCGATCCTGGCGCGCGTCAAGAGCTGGCGCGACCTCGAGCCGCAGCTCAACACCAAGGTGGAGACGCTGATCGACTTCGTGACGCAGGACCACCTCGACGCCTGAAGGGTGTCCGGCCACTAAGGTGAGGTCATGGACACCGATGGGATTCTGGGCCTGCTGAAGGAGACTGCTGCGGAGATCATCACTCCCCGCTTCAAGGTCCTGGCCGACGACGACGTCAATGAGAAGAAGCCGGGCGACCTCGTCACCATCGCAGACCATGAGTCCGAGGTGCACCTCACCCGTCTGCTCAAGGAGTCTTTCCCGGGCGCGATCGTGGTGGGGGAGGAGGCCGTGTTCGCGGACCCCTCGCTGCTGAAGGGCCTCGGCAACGCCGACCACGCGTTCATCATCGACCCCATCGACGGCACCCGCAACTTCGTCCACGGCCGCAAGGAGCACGGCGTGATCCTCGCGGAGGTCCGGGGCGGTGTCACGACGCGCGGCTGGATCTGGCAGCCACAGACGAGCCGCGCCTACGTGGCGGAACGCGGCGCGGGCGTCCGACTGAACGGCGCGCCCATCGTCAGGCAGCGCCACGATCGGCCTCCGCTGGGCGCCTCGTCGAAGCGCAAGCTGCGCGGCTTCGACGCCGACGGCAAGCTCAGCCCCGTCGTCCGCAGCCACTTCGCGTGTTGCTTCGACTACCCGGCGGTGCTGCACGGTGACTTCGACTTCATGTTCTACTCGAGCCTGCACCCGTGGGACCACCTGGCCGGCTCGCTCATGGTGGTGGAGAGCGGCGGCATCAGCCGCACGATCGACGGCATGAACTACAGCCTCACGTCCCGCTCCCGCGGCGGGCTGCTGGTGGCCGGCGACACCCTCAGCTGGATGGCCGCCCAGCAGAACTGGCCCATCGTCTGAGCCGCGGCCGCTCAGATGAGCGGAAGGTGTCGCTTCGGCTCGACGCCGCGTGCCTTCAACTCGGCGTACGCCTTCGGGAGGGCGACGGCCAGCGTCTCGGCGCTGAACGGCCACTCGGTGGCGATGGCGGCGTCCTCGAGCCTGGTGCCCTGGTGGATCAGCATCTCGGTCTGCCCGTAGATCATGCCGATCTCGGCGCGCTGGATGAACGCGAAGTCCCGGTCCACGACGGCACCGTGCCCCGGGACGAACTTCGTCGTGGCGTTGGCGGCGCCCAGCACGCCGTCGAGCACCGTGGGCCAGTTGCTGAGCGAGCCGCGGTCGTCGACCTGGGGGTCCGCGCCCTCCTCGAGCAGGTCCCCGGCGAACACGACGTTCTCCCCGGGCAGGTAGATCATCACGTCGTGGTCGGTGTGGCCGGCGCCGAAGTGCAGCGCCTCGACCCGGAGGTTGCCCAGGTCCACGGCCAGCGCCATCGAGAACGTGCGCGTGACCTCGACGGCGGCGAGGTCCTCGTGCGCGATCGACGTGACCCCCTCCATGCCGGCCAGCCCGTTGACGTGGTCGTGGTGGTCGTGGGTCAGCAGCACGTGCGTGACCGGCACCCCGGCCTTGGCACGGGCCGACGCCAGGATCTCGGCGCCCTGCTCGGGCGAGTTGCCGGTGTCGACCAGCAGTGCCTCCCTGTCGCCGACGACCAGCCCGATGTTGACCCTGTGGGGTTGCACGGTGGTGACGAAGACGCGGTCGGTGACGGGGGTCCAGTCGAGTGTCATGCCTTCCATCGTAGGGGCGGTACACTGGCACTCGGCAAACGAGAGTGCCAACGGCAGACCCGGCGCGACCTGATGGAGGTGACATGCTCGACGACCGCAAGCTCGACGACCGCAAGCTCGAAGTCCTGAAGGCCATCGTGACCGACTACGTGGCCAGCCGCGAGCCGGTCGGCTCCAAGGCCCTCGTCGAACGGCACAAGCTAGACGTGTCCGCGGCCACCGTGCGCAACGACATGGCCGCGCTGGAGGAGGAGGGCTACATCACCCAGCCCCACACCAGCGCCGGGCGCATCCCCACCGACAAGGGGTATCGGTTGTTCGTCGACAAGCTTGCGCGCATCAAGCCGCTCTCCGGCGCCGAGCGCAACGCCATCACGTCGTTCATGAACGGCACCGCGGACGTCGACGACCTCGTGATGCGCACCGTCCGGCTCCTCGCGCAGCTGACCCGTCAGGTGGCCATCGTCCAGTACCCCGTGGCCCAGCATGACGTGATCCGCCACGTCGAACTGGTGTCGCTGACCGCCGAGCGCATGATGGTGATCGTCGTGCAGTCCTCGGGCCGCGTCGAGCAGACCGTCCTCGAGGCGCCGACGGCGGACGAGGGCAGGCTCCACGGCCTGCGCCAGAAGGTGGCGGCCGCCACCATCGGGCGCGGGCCGGCAGACGCGGCGGGCGCGCTCGTCGGGCTGCTCGACACCATCGCACCGGAGGACCGCGCGTTCGCCGCGCCGGTCATCGCTTCGGTCCTCGAGACGATTGCGGCCGAGCCCGCGTCGCAGGTCGTCGTGGCGGGCGTGCCGAACCTCGCCGGCGCAGCGTTCGAGGCCAACATGAGACCGCTGCTGGAGGCGTTGGAGGAACAGGTCGTCCTCATGCGCCTGCTCGGCGAAGCGGCCGGTGACGAGGTCACCGTCCGCATCGGGCAGGAAAACACTGCCCATGGCTTCCAGTCGACCTCGCTGGTGGCCTCCGGGTACGGGGCGGACTTCGGCGCCAGCCTCGGCGTCGTCGGCCCCACCCGGATGGACTATCCGTCCACCATCGCCGCGGTACGCGCCGTGGCGCGTTACGTGAGCAGATTCCTGATCGAAGGCTGAACGCAAAGAAGATATGAGCAAGGACTACTACGCCATCCTCGGCGTCGAACGCGACGCCACGCCTGAGAGCATCAAGAAGGCCTACCGCCGCCGCGCCATGAAGGTCCACCCCGACGTCGCCCATGGCGACGCGGAGGCAGCTGAGAAGTTCAAGGAGCTCAGCGAGGCCTACGAGGTGCTCAGCGACCCCAACAAGCGCGCGGTCTTCGACCGCGGCGGTGACCCGATGTCGGGTGCCGCCGGTGCGGGCTTCTCCGGGTTCGGCGGGGGCTTCGCAGGCGGCTTCGACTTCACCAACCTGGTCGACGCGATGTTCGGCCAGGCAGGCAGCCGGGGTCCGCGCTCGCGCGTGCGACAGGGGCAGGACGCCCTGGTGCGCGTCTCGTTGGACCTGCACGAGGCCGTGTTCGGCGTCACCAAGCCCGTCAAGGTGGCCACCGCGGTGGTGTGTCCCAAGTGTTCCGGCTCTGGCGGCGAGCCCGGCTCGGAGCCGGTGACCTGCGCCACCTGCAACGGCAACGGCGACATCACGCAGATCCAGCGCAGCTTCCTCGGCGACATCCGCACCTCGCAGGCGTGCCCCACCTGCCGGGGCTACGGCACGATCATCCCGCGCCCGTGTGGCGAGTGCTCCGGCGAGGGCCGCGTGCGCACCACGCGGACGCTGCAGGTGAAGATCCCCGCCGGCGTCTCGACGGGCATCCGCATCCACCTCGAGGGCCAGGGCGAGGTCGGCCCCGGCGGGGGCCCTGCGGGCGACCTGTACGTGGAACTCAGCGTCAACCCGCATGAGTCGTTCCGCCGTGACGGCGACAACCTCGAGATGGTGGTGAAGCTGCCCATGACTGCGGCCGCGCTCGGCACCACCGTCAGCCTCACCACGCTCGAGTCCGAGTGGGACAAGTCCGACGTGGAGGACCGCACGGTCGAGCTGGAGGTGCCGTCGGGCACCCAGTCGGGCACCCGCATCGCGCTCAAGGGCCGGGGCGTGCCGCGGCTGCGGGGCGGCGGCCGCGGCGACCTGGGCGTGACCCTGCTGGTGCAGACGCCCACCAAGCTCGACGACCACCAGCGTGAACTGCTGCGCCAGCTGGCCGTGGCCCGCGACGAGACCCGGGCGGAGGCCGTCACCGCCAAGCCCGGCAAGGGCGGGGTCTTCGGCAAGCTGAGCGAGTGGTTCTCGTGACCGACCCGCTCTTCTTCGCCGACTTCGACGACACCGTCCGCCCGGGGCAGCGCGTCGTGGTCACCGGCGACGAGGCGCACCACGCCGTCAGCGTGAAACGCATCGCCGTGGGCGAGGGCGTGCTGCTGGCCAACGGCGAGGGGCTGGGCCTGCGAGGCGAGGTCGTCGACGTGGCGAAGCGCGAGCTCACCGTCGAGGTGGCCGAGGTCTTCGACGACGACGCCCCGCCGCTGCGCTGGGGCGTGGTGCAGGCGCTCGCGAAGGGCGACCGCAGCGACCTCGCGGTGCAGATGGCCACGGAGCTCGGCGCTCAGCGGATCATCGCGTGGCAGGCGTCCCGCTCCATCGTGCGCTGGCAGGGCGAACGCGGCGCCAAGGCAGTCGACAAGTGGCGCGCCACCGCCCGCGAGGCGGCCAAGCAGTCGCGCCGGTTCGGCGCGCCCGCCGTCGAGGCCGCCTCCACGGCCCAGGTGCTCGCCGCCATCCGCGAAGCCGACATCGCGCTCGTGCTGCACGAGGACGCAGAACTGCACATCGCGCAGGTCGAACTGCCCGACGAGGGGTTCGGCCTGGTGATCGTGGGCCCCGAGGGCGGCATCTCGCCAGACGAACTCGACGCGTTCGTCGGCGCCGGCGCCCAGCCGGTGCTGGTCAGCGACGGCGTGCTGCGCACGTCGACCGCGGCCGCCGTCGCGCTCGCCCAACTCGACGTGCTTGCCCGCCGATGAGCTTCTCGTTCGACGTCACCCACAGCCTCGACGACGCCCCTGGCCGCGCGGGCGTCATCCACACCCCGCACGGCGACATCGAGACGCCGGCCTTCATCGTCGTGGGCACCAAGGCGACGGTGAAGGCGGTGCTGCCCGAATCCGTGGCCGACACCGGCGCACAGGCGGTGCTGGCCAACGCGTACCACCTCTACCTGCAGCCCGGCTCTGACATCGTCGACGAGGCGGGCGGCCTCGGCAGGTTCATGAACTGGCCGGGGCCCACGTTCACCGACTCCGGCGGCTTCCAGGTGATGAGCCTCGGCGCCGGGTTCAAGAAGGTGCTGGCCATGGACACCAAGGGCATGGCGGACGACGACGTGATCGCCGAGGGCAAGACGAGGCGCGCGCACGTCGACGACGACGGCGTGACGTTCAAGTCGCACCTCGACGGCACCAGGCACCGGTTCACGCCCGAGGTGTCGATGCGGATCCAGCACGAGCTGGGCGCCGACATCATGTTCGCGTTCGACGAGCTCACCACGCTGATGAACACCCGTGAGTACCAGGAGGACTCCGTGGAGCGCACCCACGCATGGGCGGTGCGCTGCCTCAGGGAGCACGCCCGCCTCACCGCGGAGCGCGTGGGCAAGCCGTACCAGGCGCTGTTCGGCGTCATCCAGGGCGCGCAGTACGAGGACCTCCGGCGGCGGGCGTCGCGTGACCTGGCGTCCCTCGAGGTCGACGGCCAGCGGTTCGACGGCTTCGGGCTCGGCGGTGCCCTCGAGAAGCAGAACCTGGGCCGCATCATCGGTTGGATGGTCGACGAACTGCCCGAGGACAAGCCCCGCCACCTGCTGGGCATCTCGGAACCCGACGACCTCTTCGCCGCCGTCGAGATGGGCGCCGACACGTTCGACTGCGTCAACCCCTCCCGGGTGGCCCGCAACGCGGCGATCTACACCGCGGACGGTCGCTACAACGTCAACACCGCAGCGCATCGTCGCTCGTTCATCCCGTTGGAGGACGGCTGCGACTGCTACACGTGCACGCACTACACCCGCGCGTACCTGCACCACCTGTTCAAGGCCAAGGAGATGCTGGCCTCCACGCTGGCGACGATCCACAACGAGCGCTTCACGGTGCGCCTGGTGGACCAGATGCGCCTGACGCTGAAGGACGGCACCTTCGGCGCGTTCCGCAGCGAGTTCCTCGGCCGCTTCTACGCCGGCCGACGCGTCTCCTGAGCCGGCCGCGGACGGCCGGCGGCAGGACCCTCAGGCTCCGTACGTGGGCTCGTGTCGCTTGACCAGCTTGATGACCTGGTAGGTCACCGGCAGGAAGATCACCTCGACCAGCACCTTGTAGACGTAGCCCACCAGGATGTAGTTCAGCAGCGTCCCGCCGGTGATGATGCCGGCGAACGCAACGATGCAGAAGATCACGGTGTCGGCGGCCTCTCCGACGACGGTGGAGCCCAGCAGGCGGGCCCACAGCCCGCCCTCGCGGGTGCGCTTCTTGAGCTTCACCAGCACCCACGCGTTGAGCAGTTGACCGGCCAGGTAGCCCAGCACCGACGCGGCCACGATGCGCGGCACGAACCCGAGCACCGCCTCGAACGCCGCCTGGTCGCCCCAGTCCGCGGCCGGGGGAGCGGCGCCCACGAGGAGGAACGTGAGGGACGCCAGGATCGACACCGCGAAGCCGATGAAGATCGCGCGCTTGGCGCCCCTCATGCCGTAGACCTCGGCCAGCACGTCGCCCAGCACGTAGGTGAGCGGGAACAGGAACGCGCCGCCGTCGGTGATGATCGGCAGGATCGGGAAGCCGAAGAGCTCCACCTCAGGCCCGAACTGGATGAGCTTGACCGCCGAGACGTTCGAGATCAACAGCAGCGCGCAGAACAGCGCCACGACGATGTCGTAGACGCCCCGCTGGCGGGTGGCGAACTGGGTGGTCATGGATTCTTCATCGAGGGTGGCAGGCACCCGCGCACTATATATCGGGTCGCGGCCCGCGCGTTTGTACCCACCGTCGGGCGCCGGGTGGCAAACTCAGGTTATGGATGACATCACCGAGAGCGTTCCTGAAGAATCAGTGCAGCTGGACCAGCTCCAGCCGGACGACTCGTTGATCTACCGCGGGGTCGACGACGTCCTGGACGAGGGTTACATCACGCCCGATGACTGGTCCCCGGCGATGGGCTTCGGCAACACGCCGGCCGAGATGCGGCAGGGCGAGACCATCGACATGCGCGTCAAGCAGGAGATCCCCGACCGTGCCGCGGAGCAGGAGGGCGACTGGAATCCCAACGACGAGCCGCGCGAGGTCGGCCGTGAACGCGCCGGCCGCCTGATGCGGGTCCAGGGCGCCGGCGGCAGCGAGACCCTCGGGATCGACGTCGGCTTCAGCGGCGGCGCCGCGAGCGCCGAGGAGGCAGCGATGCACATCATCTCCGACGACGAGGACGACGAGCGCCTCGAATGAGGCCTCGCGTGGACGTAGACTGTGACTTCGGCGCGACCGCGCCCTGAGAACCACCCAGAGGAAACATCCTGAACAGCAACTCTCTCGACCAGCAGCACGCCGTCCGCACCGTGGCCGTGCCAGCGTCGATCGACATGGTCAACCTCCTGGGCCCCCGCGACGAGTACCTGCGGATCCTGGAGGAGAGCCTGGAAGCAGACCTGCATGTGCGCGGCGGTCAGGTCACCCTCTCCGGCAAGGCCGCCGAGGTGGCCAGGGCCGCAGACGTGCTGACGGAACTGGTGACCATCCTGCGCACCGGCCAGGGACTCACCAGCGAGACCGTCGAACGGGTCCTCCAGATGGCCGACGAGCCCAATGCCTCCGCGTCGGAGGTGTTGACGCAGAACATCATCTCGTCGCGCGGCCGCCACGTCCGCCCCAAGACGCTCAACCAGAAGCGCTACGTCGACGCCATCGACCGCCACACCATCGTGTTCGGCATCGGGCCCGCCGGCACCGGCAAGACGTACCTGGCGATGGCCAAGGCCGTGCAGGCGCTGCAGGCCAAGGAGGTCAGCCGCATCATCCTCACGCGTCCCGCGATCGAGGCGGGCGAACGCCTGGGGTTCCTGCCGGGCACGCTCAACGACAAGATCGACCCCTACCTGCGCCCCCTCTATGACGCGCTACACGACATGGTCGACGCCGAGTCGGTGCCGAAGCTCCTCACCTCCGGCACCGTCGAGGTCGCACCGCTGGCCTACATGCGTGGCCGCACCCTCAACGACGCGTTCATCATCCTCGACGAGGCCCAGAACACGTCGATGGAGCAGATGAAGATGTTCCTGACCCGGCTGGGGTTCAACTCCAAGATCGTCGTCACCGGCGACGTGACGCAGGTCGACCTGCCGGGCGGCGTCAAGAGTGGCCTGCGCGGGGTGCAGCGCATCCTCGACGGCGTGGAGGACATCGAGTTCTGCACGCTCACCAACCGCGACGTCGTGCGCCACAAGCTGGTGGGCCGGATCGTCGCCGCCTACGACCAGTTCGAGAGCCTGTCCACCGAGCGGAGGCACGCCTAAGTGATCGACCTCAACAACGAGTCGGGCGTCGAGGCCGACGAGCTGGGCCTCATCGAGCTGGCCCGGTTCGCGCTGGACAAGCTGCGCATCCATCCCCAGGCGGACCTGTCCATCGTCCTGGTCGACGAGGAGACCATGGCGCAGTACCACGAGCGGTTCATGGACCTGCCCGGGCCCACGGACGTGATGAGCTTCCCGATGGATGAGCTCCGCGCGCCGGACGAGGACGAGGATCCGCCCATGGGGCTGCTCGGCGACATCGTGCTGTGCCCGCAGGTGACCGCCAGGCAGGCGGCCGAGAACGGTCGCGAGCCCGACGCGGAGGCCGAGTACCTCCTCATCCACGGCCTGCTGCACCTGCTGGGGCACGACCACGCGGAGCCGGAGGAGAAGGCCGTCATGTTCGGCCTCAACGACCGGATCATCGCCGCTTGGGAATTGGCCAGGCCGGGCAAGTCCTGACAGTGTGGGGCCGACAGAGGTTGCCCTGACAGGAGTAGCAATGACCACTGGCCCCCAATCCCGGTCCCAACTGAGCCGCAGCCTGGGGCTGTGGGACGCCATCGCCATCGGGGTCGCCTCCATGGTCGGGGCCGGCGTCTTCGTCGTCTGGTCGCCCGCGGCAGCCGCTGCGGGCGATCTCCTGTTGGTGGCGCTGGTGATCGCCGCCGTCGTCGCCTGGGCCAACGCGACCTCGTCGGCCCAACTGGCGGCGCAGTACCCGGCGGCAGGCGGCACGTACGTCTACGGGCGGGAGCGGCTGGGGGAGTGGCCCGGCTACCTCGCCGGGTGGAGCTTCGTCATCGGCAAGACCGCCTCCGTCGCCGCCATGGCCCTGGCCTTCGCGGCCTACCTGGCCCCCGACGGTTGGCACAAGCCCGTCGCCATCGCTGCGGTGTGGGCTCTCGTCGGGGTCAACCTGCTGGGCGTCACCCGCACGGCGCAGGTCGCCAAGGTGCTGGCGACGCTGGCCATCGTCGGCATCGCCACCGCGCTGGGCACCGGGTGGTTCGGAGGGAGCGGCGACGCCAGCTTCGGCTTCGCCGAGATCGACGGCAGTGCCTACGGCGTGCTGCAGGCCGCCGGCCTCCTGTTCTTCGCCTTCGCCGGCTACGCCCGCATCGCCACCATGGGGGAGGAGGTGCGCAACCCCGAACGGACGATCGGCCGGGCGATCATCACCGCGCTGCTGATCGTGCTCGTGCTCTACGCGGTGGTGGCGGTGACGCTGCTGACCCTGGTGGACATCGAGGTGCTGGCCCTCTCGCCGGCACCGCTGACGCGGCTGGTGACCGGCCACCCCGTCGCCTCCGCGGTTCTCGTCGGGGGTGCGGTGGCCGCCATCGCCGGGGCCCTGCTCGGGCTGCTCTCCGGCATCGGCCGCACGTTCCTGGCGATGTCACGGGAGGGGGACCTGCCCCGCTTCTTCGACCACACCCATCCACGCACGAAGGTGCCGCACCGCATCGAGCTGTTGCTGGGCGTGGTCCTGACCGGCCTGCTGCTGGTGGCGGACCTTCGTGGCGCCATCGGATTCTCCTCGTTCGGAGTGCTGCTCTACTACTTCGTCGCCAACGTCTCCGCCTTCACCCAGGACCCCGAGCAAAGGCGCTACCACAAGGCCTGGCAGGTCCTCGGCGCCGTGCTGTGCCTGGTGCTCGTGGCCACGCTGCCGTGGCAGTCGGTGCTGGGCGGCGTCGTCGTGCTCGCCGTCGGCGTGCTGTGGCGGCTGCTGCGGCCCCGCCGCCTGCGTTAGACTCCGACGCACAGAAGTTCCCGAGTGAGCGAGTTGATCGGATCCCGTGACGCAGTCCGAATGGATTGAACTGGGCGTTGCCCTCCTGTGCGCCCTCGGCGCGTCGTTGCTCGCCGCGGCGGAGACCGCGCTGAGCGTCATCACCAAGTCCCGTGCCGAACGCCTCGCGGAGGACGACGCCCGCAAGGGCGAGCGCATCCTGCTGATCACGCAGGACCCCGCGCCCACGATCAACGCGGTCATGTTCGCGCGAATGGCGCTGGAGATCAGCTCCATCGTGGTGGCCACCATCGTGATGTTCACGCAGTTCCGCGTGGACTGGCAGCGGGCGCTGGTGACCATCGCGATCATGCTGGTGGTCTCCTTCATCCTGTGGGGAGTGGCGCCGCGCACCATCGGCCGGCAGAAGCCGGAGGCCACGCTGCGTGCGTTCGGGCCCGTGCTCACCGGCCTGACCACCGTGCTGGGCCCCGTCGCCCAGCTGATGATCTACCTGGGCAACGCGCTCACGCCCGGGCGCGGCTACGCCGATGGTCCGTTCGCCACCGAGGCCGAGCTGCGAGAGCTCGTCGACATCGCGGAGGCACAGGACCTCATCGAGGCCGGCGAGTCCAGGATGATCCACTCGGTGTTCGAGCTGGGCGACACCATCGTCAAGGAGGTCATGGTGCCGCGCACGGACGTCGTGTTCGTCACGCGCGACAAGACGTTGCGGCAGCTCCTGTCCCTGGCGCTGCGCTCCGGCTTCTCCCGGATCCCGGTGATCGGCGAGAGCCTCGACGACGTGCTCGGCGTCGCCTACCTCAAGGACGTCGCCAAGCGCATCCACGACTTCCCGGACGCCGAGCGCCTTGAGACCGTGGCGGACATCATGCGCCCGGCCGCGTTCTGCCCGGATTCCAAGCCGGTGAGCGAACTCCTGCGGGAGATGCAGCTCAGCCACTCACACCTGGTCATGGTGATCGACGAGTTCGGCGGCACCGCCGGCCTGGCCACCATCGAGGACATCATCGAGGAGATCGTCGGCGAGATCGTCGACGAGTACGACCAGGACACCCCGGCCGTCACGGAACTCGGCGACGGCCGCTACCGCATCTCGTCCAGGCTGCCGCTCGACGAGCTCGGGGCACTGTTCGGCATCGACCTCGAGGACGACGACGTCGAGACCGCTGGCGGCCTCATGGCCAAACAGCTCAACCTCGTCCCCATCCCCGGCTCACGTGCCGTCGTGGGAGACCTGGAGCTCGTCGCCGACCGCGCCGTCGGGAGACGCCACCAGATCGGCACCGTGCTCGTGCGTCGCCTCGACCCCACGGAACTGGCAGCACACGCGCAACAGGAGAACCACGATGACTGACACCTACCGCTCCGGGTTCGCCTGCTTCGTTGGGCGTCCCAACGCCGGCAAGTCGACGCTGACGAACGCGCTGGTGGGGCAGAAGATCGCCATCGCGTCCAGCAAGCCGCAGACCACGCGGCACGTGGTGCGCGGCATCGTCACCCGCGACGACGGGCAGCTCATCCTCATCGACACGCCGGGCCTGCACAAGCCGCGCACGCTGCTCGGCCAGCGGCTCAACGACCTCGTCTACGAGACGTGGAGCGAGGTCGACGTCGTCGGCGTCTGCCTGCCCTGCGACCAGCGGATCGGACCGGGGGACAAGTTCATCATCGGGGAGATCGCCAAGCTCGAGCAGAAGCCCAAGCTGGTGGCCCTGGCGACGAAGACCGACCTGGTGAGCAAGGAACGCATCCTCTCCCACCTCGTGGACGTCGCGGCCGTGGCCGAGGAACTCGGCATCGAGTGGGCCGAGGTCGTCCCCTGCTCGGCGACCGAGGGCGATCAGGTCGACGTGGTCCGCGACACCCTGATCAACCTGCTGCCCGAGGGGCCCCAGTACTACCCGGACGGCGAGATCACCGACGAGCCCACCGAGACCCTCATCGCGGAACTCATCCGGGAGGCCGCCCTGGAGGGCGTCCGCGAGGAACTCCCGCACTCCATCGCCGTGATGATCGACGAGATCCTGCCCCGGCCCGATCGGCCGGAGGACAAGCCACTCACGGACGTGTTCGCCACCATCGTCGTCGAACGCGATTCCCAGAAGGGGATCATCATCGGCCACCGGGGATCGCGGCTGAGGGAGATCGGCACCACGGCCCGCGAACAGATCAACCGGCTGCTGGGCACCCGGGTTCACCTCACGCTGCACGTCAAGGTGCTCAAGGAATGGCAGCGAGACGCGAAACACCTCAACCGCCTGGGATTCTGAACGAGAATCGCTCAACTTGTGATGACAACTCGCGCGATGAGCGGACAATAGTGTTCAAGCGGGCCAAGTGCGCAGCTCATCTGCGCATTAGGCTGTTAACGGTAACTATTTGATTACGACGTGGTGTGCTGGAGTGGTCAGTCCGGCGGGGAGTTCCTAGTATCAACGCAACAACCGCCCGGTTGACCTTGACCTGAAGGAAAGGACACACACGTGAAGAAGCGTGTTTACAAGCTCGGCGTGGCCGCCATCGTCGGCGCCTTCGCCCTGACTGCCTGCGGTGGCAACGGCAACGGCAATGAGGCCCCTGCTGACAACGGCGCTGGCGAAGTCGCCCCGGCCGACCTCGAGACCACCATCAAGATCCTCGCCCCCTCCTACTCGGACAGCTCCGAAGCTGACTGGAACCGCATCACGGAGAAGTTCAACGAGGAGTACCCCAAGGTCACCGTTGAGTTGCAGATCGACGGCTGGGAGAACTTCGCGCAGACCGTCCAGTCGCGCATCCAGGCCAACGACTACCCCGACATCCTCAACGACAACGCGTTCTCGTCGTCCGCCGAGGCCGGTCTGCTGTACCCCATCGATGAACTGCTCAGCGAGGAGACCGTCGCCAACATCGACGCCGGCCTCATGAGCAACGGCAAGGGCCCCGACGGCACCCAGTGGGCCGCTCCGGACATCGCCTCTGCCCGCATGCTCGTCTACAACACCGACCTGTTCGAGCAGGCCGGCGTCGCCGAGCCGCCGAAGAGCTGGGCCGAGCTGGAAGAGGCTGCTGAGAAGATCACCGCCCTCGGTGACGACATCTACGCCTACGGCATGCCGTTGGGTGAGGAAGAGGCTCAGGTCGAGTCCTCCCTCTGGGTCTGGGGCGCCGGTGGCAACTGGATCGACGGTGAGAACCTGAAGGCCGACTCCGACGTCGCCATCGAGGGCTTCACCCAGATGAAGAAGATGTACGACGCGGGCTACACCCAGCCCAACCTCGAGGACAACCGTCAGGACACCACCAACCTGCTCGCCGCCGGCAAGCTCGCCATGGCGATCGGTCACGGCCAGGTCGTCGGCGACGCAGAGGCCAAGGGCATCAACGTCGCGCTGGCCCCGGTTCCCTCGAAGGACGGCGAAGGCGTTGCCATCGGCGTGACCGACTTCATCCTCGCGTTCAACAACGACGACGCGGCCCGCAAGCAGGCCACCGCCGCGTACCTGAACTACCTCTACTCCGATGAGCTCTACGAGCCGTGGTACAAGGGCACCGGCCTCCTGCCGGTGACCACCTCCACCATCGAGAAGGGCAAGTCCGAGGCCGAGGGCAACCAGGCGGCGTTCCTCGACGCGCTGTCGGTCGTCAAGTTCCAGCCGGTTTCGCACCCGGCATGGGATGCGCTGCAGACCGCTCTGAAGCAGAATGCGTACAAGATCGGTACCGAAGAGCCCGCCGCTCTGCTGGAGCAGATCGAGGCGCAGGTCGCAGCCCAGAGCTGACGAACCGCACAGGGTTGCGGGGTGGTACGGGAATCCCCGTGCCACCCCGCACCCACGCAATCCCAGTGACACGAGCGAGAAGGGACGACCACAGGTGTCGTTGACAGCCACCCCCATGATGGTGGAGCAACAGAAGAAGCGGAAGATCTCAGGAGGATGGGAGACGCTGCGTGCTCTCCCGTGGTTGCTCCCCACGCTGATCCTCATCGTCGCGGTGGTCCTGTACCCCGCAGGCCTGATGATCTACACGTCCTTCTTCAAGTACAACAACAAGGGCATCCTCCGCTCGCCGGACCCGATCGGGCTGGACAACTACATCGGCAAGGCCGGTGCGTTGACCTTCCCGGGTGTGCCGGTGGCCCGCATCATGACCAACACGGTGGTGTGGGTGGTCGTGGTGGTGGTCGTGACCGTCGTGCTCAGCCTCATCCTCGCGCAGTTCCTGAACAAGCCCTTCCGCGGCCGCAAGCTCCTGCGCCTCTTCATCATCCTGCCGTGGGCCTGCTCCGTCGTCATGACGGCGACGGTGTTCCGCTACGGCCTGCAGCAGAACGTCGGTCTCTTCAACCGGCTCCTCGTCGACACGGGGATCCTCCAGTCGGCGCAGGCCTGGACGAAGGACCCGACGTCCGCGTTCTGGGTGGCTGTGTTCGTCGCCATCTACGTCTCGCTGCCGTTCACGACCTACACGATTCTCGCCGGCCTGCAGGCCGTGCCGAGCGACGTGCTCGAAGCCGCGCACGTCGACGGCGCCACGGCCCCGCAGCGCTACTGGCACATCGTGCTGCCGTTGCTGCGCCCCGCGATCGCGGTGGCCGCGCTGATCAACATCATCAACGTGTTCAACTCGCTGCCGATCCTGCGCATCCTGCAGGAGACCCCCGGCTACCACCGCGGACACATCACCACCACGCTGATGTACGAGTACCAGAGTTCGCTCGGCCCCGGCGTCTCGTCGGCCCTGTCGGTGCTGAACTTCCTGTTCTGCCTCGTCATCATCGCGATCTACCTGATCATCGTGCAGCCCACGAAGGAGGTGGCCTGAGCCATGGCGAAGGTCAAGTCTGAACACAAGCTCCGCGGCGGCATCGACAAGAAGCCCAGCCTCATCGGCGTGATCATCGGCTCCCTGGTGATCGTGCTGTTCTTCGGCTTCCCCTACGCGCTGATGTTCATCACGTCGCTGAAGACCCGGCTCGAGGTCACCGACATCCCGCCGGTCTACTTCCCCGAGTCACCGCGCTGGCAGAACTACCTCGACGTGTGGTCCTCGTCGGTCAACCCGGCGTCGTCCCTGCTGTCGACGACGGTGATCGCCGTGGGCGCCACGCTGCTGGTGCTGGTGGTGGCCACGCCGGCGGCGTACTACATCGCCCGCTTCCGGTTCCCGGGCCGCATGGTCTTCCTGCTGCTGGTGCTGTGCACCCAGATGCTGCAGCCCACCGTGCTCGCGGTCGGCCTCTTCCAGGAGTTCAAGGGCTGGTCCGGGTACGCCGTGTGGGGGGCGTTGATCCTCATCAACGGTGCGTTCAACCTGTCGTTCGCGATCTGGATCATGCAGGCGTTCTTCGCCTCCGTGCCCAAGGAGGTGGACGAGGCGGCCCTGATCGACGGCCTCGGCCGCCTGCAGACGATGTTCCGCATCTCGCTGCCGCTGGTGTGGCCGGGCATCGTGACGGCCATCGTGTTCGTCTTCGTCAACTCGTGGAACGAGTTCGCGGCGGCACTCATCCTGGTCCAGCAGAACGACCTGCAGCCGCTGACGGTCTCCATGCCGAGGTTCCTCGGCCTGTACGTCCAGGACTGGCAGTACCTGTTCACCGTGGCGTTGGTCGCCATCGTCCCCGTGATCATCCTCTTCTCCTTCATCGAGAAGCGCCTCATCGGTGGCCTGACCGCCGGTTCGGTGAAATGATCGCCTGAGTGGACCCGACTTCGACTCCCGCCGGACCCCGTCCGGCGGGAGTCGTCATTTCCAGGGGGGAGGAACCACCATGGGAGACAGCGACCTGGTAGTCAGGATCGAGGGGCTCGTCAAGCGGTACGGGAGGTTCACCGCGCTCGACGGGCTGGACCTCGGCGTGCGCAGGGGCGAGGTGCTCGGCTTCCTGGGGCCGAACGGCTCCGGCAAGTCCACCACGATCAGGGTCCTGCTGGGGCTCCTGCGGGCCGACGGTGGCACGCTCGAGCTGCTGGGACGTGACCCCTGGCGCGACGTGCTGGCGCTCCACCGGCGGCTGGCCTACGTACCGGGCGACGTCTCGCTCTGGCCAGGCCTCACCGGTGGGGAGGCCATCGACCTGCTCGGCAGCCTCCGAGGTGGCATCGACACCCGTCGACGCGCCGAGCTGCTCGAGCGCTTCGAACTCGATCCCACCAAACGGGGCCGTCAGTACTCCAAGGGCAACCGTCAGAAGGTGGCCATCGTGGCGGCGCTCGCCGCCGACGTCGAACTCCTCATCCTCGACGAGCCGACGTCGGGCCTGGACCCGCTGATGGAGGCGGTGTTCCAGGACGAGATCCGTCGGGTCAAGGAGCAGGGCCGCACGGTGCTGCTGTCCAGCCACATCCTCACCGAGGTGGAGGCGCTGGCCGACCGGGTGAGCATCATCCGCCAGGGCCGCATCGTCCAGACCGGGACCCTCGCTGAACTGCAGGGCCTCAACCGGGTGGAGATCACCGCCACCCTCGCGTCGAGACATGCCGACGTCGCCACACTGCCGATGCTGCACGACGCGCGTATCGATGGACAGGGGCGGATGAGCGCCACCGTCGAACCAGAGGACATCAACGCCGCGATGGCGGCGCTGGTCCCCCTGGGGATCCGGGCACTCAAGGTCTCGCCCGCGTCGTTGGAGGACCTGTTCCTCAGCCACTACGGGGAGGGCTGAGATGCGCACTCCCGCTTCGGGGGTGCGCCACCTGTTCAAGGTGGCGCTGCACCAGGACGCGCGCAACATCGCCCCGTGGGTGATGCTCATCTCGGTGCTGTCGGCCACCTCGATCCTGGGGTATCGGTGGGTGTTCCCAGAGCAGTCGGACCGGATCTCCCTGGCCAGGGCACTGGGTGCCAACCCGGCGCTCGAGCTCATCTTCGGCCCGGCGCGGGAACTGCTCACCAACGACGGGTTCAACGCCTGGCGCGCCGGGGGGCTGGGCGCCTTCTTCGCCGGACTCATGGCGATCCTGATCGTGGTGCGCAACAGCCGCGCGGATGAGGACTCGGGCCGCGCGGAACTGATCGCCTCGGGCGTCATCACGCGCCGGGCACGCCTGGTCGTGGCCGTGGGGCTGGCGGCCGCAGCATCCCTGTTGCTGTTCGTCGTGTGCTTCCTGCTGACGTGGCTGTCCGGGGGAGAACTCGCGCCGACCCTGATGATCTCCGCCAACTTCGCGGCCTCGGCGCTGATGTTCGCGGGCGTCGCCGCTGTGGCTGCGCAACTGAGCAGCGACGCGCGCACGGCCAGCACGCTCGCAGTGGCGGTGCTCGGCGGCAGCTACGTGCTGCGCGGTTACCTCGGCATGAGCGGCGCGCCGGACTGGACCGAGTGGCTCACACCGTTCGGGTGGCTGGGCCGCACGGGGGTGGCCACCGACAACGATCCGCTGCCGCTCCTGGCCGCAGCAGGCCTCGTGGTCGTGCTGCTGGCCGTGGCCCTGACCCTGCAGGAACACCGAGACCTGGGCCTCGGCATGGTGGCGCAGCGGCCGGGCCCGGCCGGGGCGGCCAGGTTCACCGTCGATGCGCTGCCGTGGCGACTGCACCGCACGTCCCTTGTCGTCTGGATGGTCGCGCTCGCCTTCCTGGGTGCGGTGTGGGGGAGCCTGGTGGTCTCCGTGCAGGACGTGATCGCGGACAACCCGGCGATGGCCAGCTTCATCGCAGCGGGTGCCCTGGACGTCGACGAACTCAACTTCGCCTTCGTGGCGACGATCCTGCACCTCGTCGGCATCATCGCCGCCGTCGTCGGGGCGCAGGTGGTCATGCGGGTGTACACGGAGGAGGTGGCAGACCGGGTGGAGCCGCTCGTCGCCGGGGCGATCAGCAGGTGGCGCTACCTGGCGGGAAACGTGACGGTGGCCCTGGCGGCCAGCGCGGCCGTCACCCTGGTCGCGGGGGCGGGCATGGGCCTGGTCGCGGACGCCTCGGGGGCCGGTGTCGCCTTCGCCGACGTGCTGCTCCAGGCGGCGGTCACGGTGCCGGCCGTGTGGTTGTTGGTGGCCGTCTCGGTCGCCGCGGTGGGCGCCCGCCCTGCGGTCCGGCTCGTGGGTTGGGCCGTCATCGTGGCGACCTTCGGCATCACACTGCTCGGCCCCACGTTCGACTTCCCGGATTGGGCCATGGCCATCAGCCCGCTGCACCACGTGCCCACCGTGGTGGCCGACGACCCCAGCTGGACCGGGCTGGCGTGGGTGGGCGGTGTCGCAGTGGCGCTGTTGGCGATCGGCTTCATCGGCTTCCGCCGACGCGACCTGCGCTGACGCGGACGACCGGTTGCAACGGCGGCTCGCGGTGCTATTGTGACGCTCGTGGCACGGCACACCCTGCTCCTTGGCTGCCGCAGCGAGGCCCAGAATTTCTGAGCCGGATCTCCTCGCTGCGGTGCTTCGTCGTGTCTGGCACTTGAACCCCAGCCCAGGAGAACTCCAATGACTGACATCCATCACCGCCCGCAGCCCAAGCCGGTCCAGCAGCCCACGGGCATGCCGGTGCACCGCTACACCCCCTTCGTGCCGGTCGACGTACCTGATCGCACGTGGCCCGCCAAGCGCATCGAGAAGGCGCCCCGCTGGCTGTCCACCGACCTGCGCGACGGAAACCAGGCGCTCATCGACCCGATGACCCCCTCGCGCAAGATGCGCATGTTCGAGTTGCTGGTCGAGATCGGCTACAAGGAGATCGAGGTCGGGTTCCCATCGGCCTCGCAGACGGACTTCGACTTCGTGCGGCAACTCATCGAGGAGGACCGCGTCCCCGACGACGTGACGATCTCCGTGCTGACCCAGGCCCGTGAGGACCTCATCAGCCGCACCGCTGAGTCGCTGATCGGCGCCAAGCGGGCCACCATCCACATGTACAACGCCACCGCCGCTCTGTTCCGTGAGGTCGTGTTCCGCATCTCCGAGGAGGAGTGCGTGCAGATGGCGCGCCGGGGCACCGAGATGGTGATGAAGTACGCCGACAAGCACCTGCGCGACGTGGAATTCGGCTACCAGTACTCCCCGGAGATCTTCACGCAGACCCCCACGGACTTCGCCGTCGAGGTCTGCAACAACGTCGCGGAGGTGTGGCAGCCGGCCGAGGGTCGCGAGATCATCTTCAACCTGCCGGCCACCGTCGAACGCTCCACGCCCAACACCTACGCGGACCAGATCGAGTACTTCATCCGCAACGTGAAGCACCGCGAGCACGTCGCGGTGTCGCTGCACCCGCACAACGACCGGGGCACCGCCGTCGCCGCCGCGGAGCTGGGCCAGATGGCCGGGGCGGACCGCGTCGAGGGCTGCCTGTTCGGCCACGGCGAGCGCACCGGCAACGTCGACCTCGTCACGCTGGCGCTGAACCTGTACACGCAGGGCGTGGACCCGCAGCTGGACTTCCACGACATCGACCACGTGCGCCGTACCGTCGAGTACTGCACCGGCCTGCCCGTGCATCCCCGCCACCCCTACGCCGGGGACCTGGTCTACACGGCGTTCTCCGGTTCACACCAGGACGCCATCAAGAAGGGCCTGGAGCACCTCGAATACCTGGCTGAGGAGGCCGGCAAGCAGGTCACCGAGATGCCCTGGGAGGCCCCGTACCTGCCCATCGACCCGCATGACGTGGGCCGCACCTACGAGGCGGTCATCCGCGTGAACTCGCAGTCGGGCAAGGGTGGGATGGCCTACCTGATGAAGTCCGAGTTCAAGATGGACCTGCCGCGACGCCTGCAGATCGAGTTCAGCCGCGCCGTGCAGCAGCACACCGAGTCGACGGGCAGCGAGATCACGCCGCAGGAGATCTTCGAGATCTTCAACCGTGAGTACCTCACCGAGGGCCCATGGCGCCTGACCAGCGCCGGCAGCACGTCGAGCAACGGCAGCTTCGTCGTCCATGCCACCGTGGACGGGCCGTCACGCCAGGGCGTCGAGATCGGCGGCGAGGGCAACGGCCCCGTGTCCGCGTTCGTCGACGGCCTGGTGGAGGCGGGCGCGCACGTGCGGGTGCTCGACTACACCGAACACGCACTGGACAGCGGTGGCGACGCGCAGGCCGCGGCGTACGTGGAATGCGAGATCGGCGAGGGCGACGACGCCGAGGTGCTCTGGGGCGTCGGGATCGACCCGTCGATCACGAGTGCGTCGATGAAGGCAATCCTGAGCGCCCTCAACCGCTCCGCCCGCTGACCACCACTCCCTTCGGCCGGGTGCCCAGCGCCCGGCCGAAGGGGCTCGTGAGGCGGCAATGGTAGGTTGGCACGCATGCCGAGACTCACCGACCCCGTAGCCGGTGATGCCGACTCCCTCTATGCGCACTTCACCGCCTGGGCGGAAGGCGAGTCCATCTCGCTGTACCCCCATCAGGAAGAGTCTGCGATCGAGCTCTTCTCCGGCAACAACCTGATCCTCGCCACGCCGACGGGGTCGGGGAAGTCGATGGTGGCCCTGGCCGCGCACTTCGCGGCGCTGAACACCGACCGCGTCAGCTTCTACACCGCCCCCATCAAGGCCCTGGTGAGCGAGAAGTTCTTCGCCCTGTGCCAGGTCTTCGGCGCCGACAACGTCGGCATGGTCACCGGCGACGCGTCTGTCAATGCGGACGCCCCGATCATCTGCTGCACGGCCGAGGTGCTGGCCAACATCGCACTGCGCGAGGGCCGTGACGCCGACGTCGGCATGGTCATCGCAGACGAGTTCCACTTCTACTCCGAGCCCGACCGGGGCTGGGCCTGGCAGGTGCCGCTGCTGGAACTGCCGCAGGCGCAGTTCCTGCTGATGAGCGCCACGCTGGGCGACGTCGACCGTCTCATGTCGCAACTCTCGGAGCGCACCGGGCGCACCACCAGCATCGTCGACGACGCCGAACGCCCAGTCCCACTGATCTTCGAGTACTCGCTGACCCCGCTGCAGGAGAAGGTCACGGACCTGGTGCAGGAGCAGAAGGCGCCGGTCTACATCGTCCACTTCACCCAGGCCGAGGCCTTGGAGCGGGCGCAAAGCCTGTTCAGCCTCAACTTCATCACCAAGCACGACGCCGAGCGCATCCAGGAGGAGATCGGCGCCTTCCGGTTCGGGCCCGGCTTCGGCAAGACCCTCTCCGGGCTGGTCCGCCGCGGGATCGGGGTGCACCACGCCGGCATGTTGCCGAAGTACCGACGCCTCGTCGAACAGCTCGCCCAGACCGGCCTGCTCAAGGTCATCTGCGGCACCGACACCCTCGGGGTCGGCATCAACGTGCCCATCCGGACCGTCCTGTTCACCGGCCTCAGCAAGTTCGACGGCAACAGGGTGCGCCGGCTCCGCTCCCGCGAGTTCCACCAGATCGCAGGACGCGCCGGCCGAGCCGGCTTCGACACCGTCGGGTTCGTCGTCGTCCAGGCCCCCGAACACGTGATCGAGAACGAGCGCGCGCTGGCCAAGGCGGGCGACGACGAGAAGAAGCGCCGCAAGGTCGTGCGCCGCAAACCGCCCGAGGGCTTCGTCGGCTGGAACGAGGAGGCCTACGACAAGATCATCGTCGCCGAGCCGGAGAACCTCGTCTCGCGCATGCAGGTCACCCACTCGACCATCCTGAACATCGCGCAGCGCCCCGGCAACGGCTACGAGGCCATGGTGCACCTCATCGAATCCAGCCACGAGACCACCGAACGCAAGAAGGGCCTGCGGCGTCGCGCGCTCGCCCTGACCAAGGGGCTGCTGAACTCCGGCGTGCTCGTGAAGCTCGGCCAGCCGGACGCCACCGGCAGTTGGTGCAGCCTCGGTGACGGCGTGAGCGAGAACTTCGCGCTGAACCAGCCGCTGGCACCCTTCGCCGTCGCATCCCTGGAGTTGCTCGACCCGGACTCACCCACCTACCACCTGGACGTCGTCTCGGTCATGGAGGCGGTGCTGGAGGACCCGTTCCAGGTCCTGCTCGGCCAGCAGCACCAGGCGCGCGGCGAGGCCATCGCGCAGATGAAGGCCGACGGGATCGAGTACGACCAGCGGATGGAACTGCTCGAGGAGGTCACGTGGCCAAAGCCCTTGGCCGAACTGCTCGAGGCCGCCTTCGAGATCTATGCGGGCGCCCACCCCTGGGTGGACCCGAGCGGGTTGTCGCCGAAGTCGGTGGTGCGCGACATGTGGGAGCGCGCCATGAACTTCACGCAGCTGATCTCGCTCTACAAGCTGCAGCGGAGCGAGGGCACCGTGCTGCGGTACCTGACAGATGCCTACCGCATCCTGCGCCACACCGTGCCCGACGAGTACCGCACCGACGAGTTCGACGACATCGTCGAGTGGCTGGGGGAGACCGTCCGCCAGACCGACTCGTCGCTGCTCGACGAGTGGGAGTCGCTGACTGACCCGGACAAGGTCGCGGCCGCCGCCGCGCTCGCTGCCCAGGGCGCGCCCCCGCCGCCGCCGCGCCCCGTCACGGGCAACGAGCGAGCCTTCACCGCCATGATCCGCACCGCGATGTTCCGCCGTGTCGAGCTGATCGCAGCTGACAAGTGGGAGGAGCTGGGCAGCCTCGACGAAGCGGCCGCCGCGCTCACGGAGCCGCCGCTGGAGGTGCTGATGGACCGCGATGCCTGGGACGACGCGCTGGGCGACTACTGGGACGACTACGACGAGGTACTGCTCGACGGGGACGCCCGCGGGCCCGACCTCTTCCGCCTCGAGAAGGGCAAGGACACCTGGCAGGTCACCCAGGTGATCCACGACCCCGACGGCAACCACGACTGGCGCATCCGGGCCGTCGTCGACCTGACGGCCAGCGATGCGGTGGGGGTCGCCGTCGTCCGTACGGCGGAATTCGCTCGGCTCGGCTGAGCGAACCGCACTAGGCTCGGATCCGGACGAGGAGTGCCGATGAGTGAACAACGACGCGGGGTGACCCTGCGATTCCTGGCGGAACCCTTCGACGCGAACGTGCGCGGCATGATGGACGCCGGCAAGGTGCTCGAATGGATCGACAAGGCCGGCTACGCCGCCGCCGTGGGCTGGGCCGGCACCTATGCCGTGACCGGCTACGTCGGCAACACGCATTTCGTCAAGCCCATCCGGGTCGGTGACCTCGTCGTCGTCCAGGCCCGCGTGGTGTTCACCGGCACCACGTCGATGCAGATCGTGTGCACCGTGACCAGCGGCGACCCGCGCTCCGGAGAACGTGTCCTCAACACGCAGTGCATCCTGCAGTTCGTCGCCATGGACGACGGCAAGCCGGTGCCGGTCCCGAAGTTCTTCCCCCAGGACGAGTGGGAGCTCGAGCAGCACGCCCGCGCCGTGGAGCTCAACGCGGCCCGGCGCGCCATCGAGGCCGACATGCGTACCCAGATCTACAGCGAGGAGACCGAGGTCTGCCGTGAGACCCTCCGGTTCCTGGCTGCGCCGACGGACGTGAACTGGGGCGGTAAGGTGCACGGCGGCTACGTGATGGCCTGGATCGACACGGCTGCGCGCATCGTGGCGGAGCGGTGGCACGCGGGTCCGGTGTCGTCGGTCTACGCAGGTGGCGTCCGGTTCTACCGGCCGATGTTCATCGGCGACCTCGTGGAGGTCGACGCCCGGCTGATCCACACGGGCAACACCAGCATGCACGTGTCGATCTCCGTGCGTTCCGGCGACCCGCGCACACGTGAGTTGCGCGAGACCACGCATTGCACGTTCGTCTACTGCGGCGTCGACGCCGAGGGTCGCAAGCGCCCCGTCCCGTCCTGGGAACCGAAGTTCCTGGGTGACATCGCGCTCGACGAGCACGCGAAGAAGGTCATCGAGCTGCGTCGCCAGCTGCTGCGCCCGCTACCCAGAGAGCTTCCGCCCGACTTCGAATGAGCGTGTCCAGAGCCGGCCGTCTGCGGCGGTCGAAGGAGCGGTGGTGTTTCCTGAGCCGGCCGTCCGCGGTCGGTCGAAGGAGGCGTGAGGTGGTCTGGTGGGGCCCTTCGACCAGGCGCTGGGCGCCTGGCTCAGGGAGCGGGTCGTCGGTGTTTCCTGAGCCGGCCGTCTGCGGCCGGTCGAAGGAGCGGTGAGGTGGCCTGTGTGTTGGGGCCCTTCGACCAGGCGCGGGGCGCCTGGCTCAGGGAGCGGGTCGTCGGTGTTTCCTGAGCCGGTCGTCTGCGGCCGGTCGAAGGAGGGGTGAGGTGGTCTGCGTGTTGGGGCCCTTCGACCAGGCGCGGGGCGCCTGGCTCAGGGAGCGGGTCGTCGGTGTTTCCTGAGCCGGTCGTCTGCGGCCGGTCGAAGGAGGGGTGAGGTGGTCTGAGTGTTGGGGCCCTTCGGCCAGGCGCTGGGCGCCTGGCTCAGGGAGCGGGTCGTCGGTGTTTCCTGAGCCGGTCGTCTGCGGCCGGTCGAAGGAGCGGTGAGGTGGTCTGCTTGCTTGGGGCCCTTCGACCAGGCGCTGGGCGCCTGGCTCAGGGAGCGGGTCGTCGGGGTTTCCTGAGCCGGCCGTCTGCGGCCGGTCGAAGGAGCGGTGAGGTGGTCTGCTTGCTTGGGGCCCTTCGACCAGGTGCTGGGCGCCTGGCTCAGGGAGCGGGGAGTCGGCCCTTCGACCAGGCACGGGGCGCCTGGCTCAGGGAGCGGGGAGTCGGCCCTTCGACCAGGCGCGGGGCGCCTGGCTCAGGGAGCGGGGTCGTCGGCCCTTCGACCAGGCGCGCGGCGCCTGGCTCAGGGAACGAGTCGCCCCTCGACCAAGCGCTGGGGATCAGGCGGTGCCGAAGCGGCGCTCACGGTGGGCGTACTGCTCGACGGCCGCCCAGAGGTCGCGGCGGTCGAAATCGGGCCACAGCCGGTCCATGAAGATGAACTCGGCATAGGCCGACTGCCACAGCAGGAAGTTCGAGATCCGCTGCTCGCCGGAGGAGCGCAGGAACAGGTCCACGTCGGGAATCTCCGGCTCGTCGAGGAACTTCTGGAACCGGTCCTCGGTGAGCCGGTCGGGATCCAGCCGGCCGTCCCGGGCCAGCCGCGCGATCTCCCGGGCAGCGTCGACGATTTCCGCCCGGCCGCCGTAGTTCACGCAGAACTGCAAAGTCAGCGTCGTGTTGGTGCCGCTCATCTCCTCCGCCACCTCGAGCTCCTTGATGACCGAACCCCACAGGCGCGGACGACGACCCGCCCAGCGGATGCGCACGCCCAGGTCGTTCAGTTCGTCACGGCGACGGTGGATGACGTCTCGGTTGAAGCCCATGAGGTAGCGCACCTCGTCAGGGGAGCGCTTCCAGTTCTCGGTGGAGAACGCATACGCCGACAGGTACGGGATGCCAAGCTCGATGGCCCCGTGCACCACGTCGAGCAGCGACGCCTCACCCATCGCGTGGCCCTCGGTGCGCTTCAGCCCGCGCTGCTTGGCCCAGCGGCCGTTGCCGTCCATGACGATCGCTACGTGGCGCGGGACGGCACCCTTCAGCTGCGGCGGCGTTGCGCCGCTGGGATGCGGGGTGGGGCGACGGCGAGGCTCAGGCACGCAACGAGACTACCGGCCTATCATCGGTGGGTGCCCACCTACCGTGACGAAGCCGTGGTGTTGCGGACCCACCAGCTCGGTGAGGCAGACCGCATCATCACCTTCCTGACGCGCCGCAACGGCAAGGTCAGGGCAGTGGCCAAGGGCATCCGGAAGACCTCGAGCCGCTTCGGCGGCCGCCTCGAGCCGTACTGCCAGGTGGACATCCAGTTCGCCGAGGGCCGCGGGTCGCTGGAGGTCGTGACGCAGGTCGAGGCCATGCACGTCAGCAGGTTGGCCGCGGACTACTCCCGCTTCACCGCCGCCGAGGTGCTCGTCGAGACCGCAGACCGGCTCGTGTCCGAGGAGGGCAGCCCCGCCGTCCAGCAGTACCGCCTCCTCGCGGGAGCCCTCAAGGCACTGGAGGATCCGCTGCGGCCCTACCCCCTCGTCGTCGACTCCTACCTGCTGCGGGCGCTGGCGGTGGCCGGCTACGCCGTCGCGACGACCCGGTGCGCCGGCTGCGACAACGCCGAGGTCAGGTGGTTCTCTCCGCAGGGCGGCGGGGCAGTGTGCACCGGCTGCCGGACGTCCGGCTCGGCGCAGCTGGAGCCCGAGGGCATCACCCACCTCGGCGCACTCCTGGCCGGCGACTGGCCCACGGCGACGGCCACCGACGTGGCTACGGCCAAGCGTGTCGACGGCATGGTGATCGCCTACGCGACGTGGCATCTCGACCGAGCACTCAGATCGCTGCCGTATTTCGAACGGTAGGGTCAGTGACATGGCACGACTCCTGGCGACCGACGTCGACGGCACGCTGATCACCACCTCCCACCAGATCTCGGAGCGGACCCGCGCGGCCTTCCGCGCGGCCAAGGACGCCGGCATCGAGGTGATGGCGATCTCGGGGCGGCAGCCCTACTCGATCGCCGCCATCGTCGACGGCACCGCGCTCGACGGCGACGCCATCGGCTCCAACGGCGCCGTGGCGATGAACCTCGACTCCCGCCGGGTGCTGTTCGAGGAGACCATGGAACTGGCCTCGCAGCGCGAGATCGCCGACCGGATGCTGGAACTGTTCCCGGGCATCAAGGTGGTCTCCGTCCGGTCGGCCGGCAACAGCTACATGGCGGAGGAGGGCTACACGGGCCTCCAGGGCCCGGGTGCGCTGGAGACCCTGTGGCCGGTGCGCCACTGGTTCGGCCCGCGGCACGAGGTGCTGGCGGAGCCGTCGCTCAAGCTGGTGCTCCGCGACGACGACGTGGCCCCCGACGACCTGTTGGCCGCGGCGCGTGAACTCGCGGTGCCCGGCTGTCACGCCACCACGTCCGGCGCGCCGTTCCTCGAGGTTGGTCGCGACGGCGTGACCAAGGCCAGTGCGCTGGCCCGCTACTGCGAGGCCCGGGGCATCGACCGCAGCGACGTGGTGGTGTTCGGCGACAACATCAACGACCTCGAGATGCTGCGCTGGGCCGGGCTGGGCGTCGCCATGGCCAACGGGGAGCCCGAGGCGCGGGCCGCCGCAGACCACGTGACCCTGAGCAACGACGACGACGGGGTCGCCGTCGTCATCGAGGAGATCCTCAGCCGAGACTGACCTGCTGCTTCGAGCAGTCGCGGCAGAGGCCGAAGATCTCCAACTCGTGGCCCGCGTCGGTGAAGCCGTGCTTGCGCGCCATCAGCGCCGCCCACTCCTCGACCTCATCGGCCTGGATCTCGACCGAATAGCCGCAGGAGCGGCAGACCATGTGGTGGTGGTGCCCCTTCGAGCAGGACCGGTAGGCCAGCTCGCCCTCGGGGGTGCGCAGCACGTCGACCTCGTCGGCCTCGGCCATCGCCTGCAGGGCCCGGTACACGGTCGCGAGACCCACCTTGGCGCCCTCGTCGCGGAGCAGGTCGTGCACCTGCTGTGCGGTGCGGAACTCCTCGACGCGTTCCATCAGGTCGCGGACGGCGGCTCGCTGCCAGGTGTGACGCGTGGCGGTGCGGGGGGTGTCAGTGCTCGTCATAGTGATCTCCGTGCCGGGCGTGTCGGTGCCCGTCGTGGACGTAGTCGAGGTGGTCGCCGTGCTGGATGACGGTGACACCTTGCTGGTGTGCGTGCCTGTCGTCGTGGTTCTCGGCGGGCTCGTGCGGGTGCTGTCCGTGGTCCTCGACGTACGGGATGAAACGGTTCGCGCGCCGCAACCTGTTGCCCACCAACCAGGACACGCCGAGCAGGACGATGGAGGTCACGACGATGGTGGCGCCCGTGGCGGTATCGAGGTAGAAGGAACCGACGGTGCCGCCGACTGCCGCGAGCGCCCCGATCCCCATCGCGCCGAAGAACGAGGCCGTGAAGCCCACGAACGACTGCTGAGCGGTCGCCACGGGGATCACCATCAGGGCGCTGATCAGCAGGAGGCCGACGGTGCGCATGGACACGGTGACCGTCACGGCGGCGAGCACCACCACGAGGAGGTTGAGCCACTTGACCCGGATGCCCAGCACCTGGGCGTAGGCCTCGTCGACCGAGACCGCGAACAGCCGCGGTGCCAGGCTGATGGTGATGCCGAGGATGATCACGGCCAGCACGACGATCACGTAGATCTCGGCCTGGGTCACGGACGTGAGCGACCCGAAGAGGAAGCCCGAGAGGCCGGCGGCGCCCTGCCCAGCGATGCCGGCCATCAGGACGCCGGAGGCGAGGCCGCCGTAGAACAGGATGGCCAGCGCGAGGTCGCCGGAGGCCTTGCCGTGCTGGCGGAGCAACTCGACGATGACCGCACCGATCACGCAGGTCAGCACGGCCAGCGGCAGGGGTGCGGTGCCGGTCATGAGCGCCAGGCCGACGCCCATGATGGCGACGTGGCCGAGGCCGTCGCCGAGCAGGCTCATCTTGCGCTGGACGATGAAGGTGCCCATGGCCGGCGCGATGAGCCCGCTGAGCAGCGCCGCGACGAGGGCGCGTTGCATGAAGGGGAGCGTGAGGATGTCGATCATGCGAGCACTCCCGAGATGGGATCCGTCACGCCGAAGGCGGAGGCAGGTTCCTCGTCGACGGCGCACGCCGCGGCCGAGGGGTGCTCGTCGTCGACGACCCGGCCGTCGCAGAGCGTGACGGACCGGCTGAGGATGGGGTCCATGTAGCCGCGCTCGTGGAGCACGACCAGCAGGGCCAACCCGTCGTCGCGCAACCGGCCCAGCAGCCCGGCCAGTCCCGACTGGCTGTGCAGGTCGACGCCGGCGAGCGGCTCGTCCATGACGAGGAGGTCGGGGTGCGAGGCGAGGGCGCGGGCGATGAGGACGCGCTGCTTCTGGCCGCCCGACAGGGAGCCGAACGGCCAGTGCATGCGATCCTTGAGCCCCACGAGCTCGAGTGCTTCGTCGAGCGCCACCTTGTCGTCGCGGCCCAGCCACTGGAACGGCTTGCGATGCGCGAGGCGACCCGACGCGGCGATCTCGCGGACGGTGGCGTTCGGCACCGTGATGGCCGAATGCTGCGGCACGTAACCCACCCGCCACCAGTCACGGAACCCGGGCAGGTGCTCGCCGAACAGCTCGACGGTGCCCTCCTGGTAGGGCACGAGGCCCAGCAGCGTCTTGATGAGCGTGGACTTGCCGGAGCCGTTGCCGCCCAGCAGCGCGACGGCCTCGCCACTGTCCACGTGGATGCTCACGTCGCGCAGGATCGGCATGCCGCCCAGCGACACGAAGAGCCCCCGCGCGTCGAGCGGGTCAGTTGCATTCATTGGCACTCCTCAGCGCCTCCAGGTTGGCGCGCATGATGGAAGGGTAGTCCTCGCCGGGGGAGTCGTCGGTCACTCCCTCCAGCGGGTCGAGCACTGCGGTCTTGAGGCCCAGGTCGCCGGCGATGGACCGGGCGACCGCGTCGGAGGTCAGGGTCTCGAAGAAGATCGTCGTCACGCCGTGGCGCTCGGCCTCCTCGTGCACCTCGGCGATGCGGGCGGGCGAGGGCTCGCCGTCGGGGTTGATGCCGGAGATGCCGATCTCCTCCAGGTCATAGCGGTCTGCCAGGTACTGGAAGGCGGCGTGCGTCGTGATGAACTCACGGCGCTGGCACTCTGCCAGGCCGTCGCGGTACTCCTGGTCGAGGGCTTCGAGTTCGGCGACGGCGGCAGCGGCGTTGGCGCGGTAGGTCTCGGCGTGTTCCGCGTCCACCTCGGCGAGTCGTTCCGCGATGGCCTCCACGACGGTGCCCATGCGCTCGGGGTCGAGCCAGAAGTGGGGGTCGAAGTCGCCGTGGTCGTGGGCGTCCTCCTCGGCGTGGGCGTCCTCCTCGGCGTGCTCGTCTTCCACGTGCTCGTCTTCCGCGTGCTCGTCGTGGGCATGTGCTTCGGCGATGGGGGCGAGCGTGATGACGTCCGCCACGTCCAGCGCCCGTTCGGTGCCGGTCTGCGCCACGGCCGAGTCGACCTCGGGCTGGAACTTGTCCAGGTAGACCACGAGATCCGACTCGGTGAGGGAGGCGATCTGGCGGGGGGTCAACTCGAGGCCGTGGGCTTCGCCGCCCGGCTTGGTCAGCACCTCGACGCTGCCCGCCGTGTCGCCCAGCACCCGCTCGGTTGCCCACTGCAGCGGGTAGAACGCCGCGGTGACGGTGGGCCCGTCACCGCCCGCGGCTCCGGAGGAAGGGGAACCGCAGGCGGTGAGGACGAGGGCGGAGGCCGCGGCGGCGACGAGGGAGGCACGGATGCTGAGCTTCATGAGAACCATTATCAACAGAGGGGCGCCGGGAGTCAAACGGTAGGGTGGGACCATGCTCGCCATCAGCCGCTTCGCGTCTCCGGGCCACGGCTTCGCCGCCGAGGCCGCCCCCGCCGTCGAGTGGTGGGCGCAGCGCCCCGGCTGCCTCAGCATGGACCTGGTGCAGAACCTCGACGACCCGGAGCTCTGGGCGCTGGTGTCGCGCTGGGAGTCGGTCGGCGCATACCGGCGGTCGTTCAGCGGCTACGACGCCAAGATGCTGCTCACCCCGCTGCTGTCGCGCGCCATCGACGAGCCCAGCGCCTTCCTGCCACCCGAGGAGCTCGGCGAGAACGTGCCCCGCGGCCTCTGACGGTTCGGGCTCGCGGTGGGCCAACGGTTAGACTGGTCCGTCGCCGACCCCCGAGGAAACACCCCATGACCGTCACCGCCGCACCCCTGCGCCTGCACGCCCCGAGCAACCCCGACGCCGTCGTCGTGGACCTGCCCGTCGTGTTGGCGCCCATGGCGGGCGTGACGAATGCGGCGTATCGGCAGCTGTGCCGTGAGCAGGGCGCCGGCCTCTACGTCTGCGAGATGATCACCTCGCGCGGGCTGGTCGTCGGGGACCAGAAGACCCGCGACATGCTCCAGTTCGACCCGGGTGAGACCACGCGCTCCGTTCAGCTCTACGGCGTCGACGCCGACGCGATGGCCGGCGCAGCGCGCGTCCTCATCACGGAGCACCGGGTGGACCACATCGACCTCAACTTCGGTTGCCCGGTGCCCAAGGTCACCCGCAAGGGCGGCGGCGGCGTCCTGCCGTACAAGCGCGACCGGCTGCGAGCCATCGTGCGGGAGACCGTCAAGGCCGCAGACGAGTTCGGCGTACCCGTGACCATCAAGACCCGCATCGGCATCGACGACGACCATGAGACGTTCCTGGACGCCGGCCGCATCGCACAGGAGGAGGGTGCCGCAGCCATCGCCCTGCACGGCCGCACGGTGCAGCAGGCCTACTCCGGCGAGGCCGACTGGGCACGCATCAAGGAGCTGGTCGACGAGGTCGACATCCCGGTGCTCGGCAACGGCGACATCTGGGAGGCCGAGGACGCCCTGCGCATGATGGCCGAGACCGGCTGCGACGGCGTGGTGATCGGCCGCGGCTGCCTCGGCCGCCCGTGGTTGTTCGGCGACCTGGCTGCCGCCTTCCGCGGCGAGGGCCAGCGGCTGCGCCCGAAGCTGGGCGAGGTCGGCCAGATGCTGCTGCGGCACGCCGAGCTGCTGACCCGGGTGATGGGGCCCCGGGGCATCGTGGACCTGCGCAAGCACATGGCCTGGTACTTCAAGGGCTACCCGGTGGGTGAGCTGCGGCGACGGTTCGCCATGGTCTCGTCCGTCGAGGAGCTCGCGGAACTGGTGGGCCTCCTGGACGCCGACGCCGAGTTCCCCGTCGCGGAACTGGGCACTCCCCGCGGGCGGCAGGGTTCGCCCCGCGGGAAGGTGGTGCTGCCGCACGGCTGGTACGACGACACCTCGGGCTGTGAGCTGGACCTCTCGGAGGCCGAACTGGACGTCTCGGGCGGTTAACGCAACCCCCGGGGAGGACGGCGACGCCCTGTCGGTAGGTTGGGGGTCCCGGCCCATCAATGCGGGCCTCGCCATGGAGGTGCCCATGCAGGAATTTGCCACCATCATCATCGACGGCGTCGAGCACCGGCTCCCGATCGTCACCGGGACCGAGGGTGAACGCGCCATCGACATCTCCCGGCTGAGGAAGGACACCGGCCTCATCACGCTCGATGACGGCTATGCCAATACCGGGTCCGCGAAGTCGGCCATCACGTTCATCGACGGCGAGAAGGGCATCCTGCGCTACCGCGGGGTGCCGATCGAGGACCTCGCTGAGCGTTCCAGCTTCATCGAGACCGCCGAACTGCTGATCTTCGGTGAACTGCCGGACGAGGAGGAGCGGGCGGACTTCCGCTCGCTGCTCACGGAGAACTCGGCGCTGCACCGCGACATGCGCAAGCACTTCGACGGCTTCCCGGTCAACGCGCACCCCATGAGCATCCTGTCGGCGATGGTCAACGCGCTCCAGGCGCACGACATCCCCGAGCACCGGTTCACGGACGAGAACGGATTCCGCGAGGCGGCCGCCAGCCTGCTGGCCAAGACCCGCACCATCGCGGCGGCCTCGTACAAGTCCCACATCGGGCAGCCCATCGCGTACCCCCGCTATGACCTGCCGTACGCGGAGAACTTCCTCCACATGATGTTCTCCGTGCCGTATCGGGACTACGAGGCCACCCCCGAGGTGGCGCACGCGCTCAACATGTTCCTGGTGCTGCACGCCGACCACGAGCAGAACTGCTCGACCTCGACGGTGCGCATGGTGGCGTCGTCCGGCGCCAACCTGTACGCGTCGGTCTCGGCCGGCATCAACGCGCTGTGGGGGCCGCTGCACGGCGGCGCGAACATGGGCGTCATCGACATGCTCGAGCACATCCACGAGGGCTCCTGGACGGCCAAGCAGTACGTCGACCGGGCCAAGGACAAGCACTCGGGCGTCAAGCTGATGGGCTTTGGGCACCGCGTCTACCGCAACTTCGACCCGCGGGCGAGGATCCTCAAGGAGGCCGCGCACAACCTCCTCGACGCGATGCACATCGACGACCCCCTGCTCGACATCGCCCGTGAGGTGGAGCAGGCGGCGCTGGCCGACGACTACTTCGCCTCGCGCCAGCTGTACCCCAACGTCGACTTCTACTCCGGCATCATCCTGCGGGCCATCGGCATCCCGCTCGACATGTTCACCGTCCTGTTCGCGATCGGACGCACGCCGGGCTGGATCGCGCACTGGAAGGAGGTCGCCGACGACCCCAGGCAGCGGATCAACCGCCCGCGGCAGGTCTACGTCGGGCCGAACCTCTCCCAGTGGGTGCCGCGCGCCGAGCGTTGATCGGCACGGGGTCCCCGCAGCCCGTTAGGGTGGGGGTCGATGAACGAGATCCTGCCCCGCACCAAGCTCTGGGCGCACACCATGCGCGGCCACGGCGACGAGGTGATCACCGCGCACCAGTCGTCGTCGGCCAGCGTGCGCACCAGGGCGGCCCGGGCGCGCGAGCAGCGTGAAGAACTGGAGCGGGCGCTCTACGTGCCCGAGGCCACGTTCGCCAGTGGGGCAGGCAACCGGGCACGGGAGGAGGCGCCCGACAGGTTCCGCACCTGCTTCGAGCGTGATCGTGACCGCATCGTGCACTCGGCGGCGTTCCGCCGGCTCGCGGGCAAGACCCAGGTGGTGGTCTACCCGACGGACCACCAACGCACGCGGCTGACCCACGCCATCGAGGTGGCGCAGTGCGCCATCGCCATGGCGCGCGGCATCGGAGTCAACGTGACGCTCACCGACGCCATCGCGCTGGGCCACGACTGCGGGCACGGCCCCGGTGGGCACGCGTCGGAGGATGCGTTCGACGAGTTCATCGAGACTGGCTACGACCACGGCCCCTGGGGTGCAGACGTGGTGCTGGAGCCGCTCAACCTGACGTTGGAGACCCTCGACGGCATCCGCAACCATTCCTGGTCCCGTCCGGCGCCGGCCACCATCGAGGGGGAGATCGTGAGCTGGGCGGACCGGATCGCGTACTGCGCCCACGACCTCGAGGACGCCGTCTACGCCGGCATCGTCGACCTGGCCGACCTGCCCCCGGTGATCCGGGACGTGGCGGGCACCACCCGTCGGCAGCAGCTGGCCACCTTCATCAACGCGGTGATCGACACCACGGCCGCCACCGGCACCGTCGGCATGGACGCGACCACGGCGGAGGCCCTCTCGGAGTTGCGCCGCTTCAACTACGAGCGGATCTACACCCGGGCCGAGTCGGTGGCACAGTCGACGACGGTGGTGGCGGTGTTGCGGGACCTGGTGAACTTCTACCTCGAGAACCCCAGGGCGCTGCCGCAGGAGTACCACGGCGACGACCTGGTGCGGGGCGCGGTTGCCTATGTCGGCGGCATGACGGACCGGTTCGCCTTCGAACAGGCCCAGCGTCGGTTGGGTTGGGACCCGTCGAAGCTGCCCAGGGGCATCGGCCGCGGGGCCTGATCGTCGCCCAGCCGGGCGCGGGGCGCGCGTCAGGCGTGGAGCTTGTCCGCGAGGTCTGGCGGGAGCAGCCACGTCCTCATGGACAGCCACCGCGCAGCCACGGCGGTGCACACCTGGCCGGCGTTGATGCCCACGAGCACCAGCAGTTGGGCGGCCGCGGCCTCCCAGGCCGAGCCGCCGCCGAGCAGGACGCCGATGTAGGCGCCCGGCAGCGTCACGAGGCCGACGGTGCGGGTCTGGTCGAGCGACGGGATGAGGGCCTCGTGGAGCGTGGGGGAGATGACGTTGCGGATGGCGCCGGAGCGCTCCACGCCCAGCGCCAGCCACGCCTCGTACTCGTCGTGGCGGCTGCGCAGCTCGGCGAAGTTGCGGCGCCCCGTCAGCGTGTGGGCGGTCATCATGTTGCCCACGATGATGCCGGCGATGGGCACGATCGACGGGCCGGTCAACGGAGCGGTGCCGGTGCCGAAGATGATCGCGAGCACCGGCACGGCACCCGCCGCCATCGCCACCGCGACGGCCAGCTGTCCGCGGAGGCCCTTGATTCCGGTGCGTTGCGCGGTGGTGAGGACGCCGACGAGGAACATCAGGAACACGAATGCGAAGGCCAGCGCCCAGTGCGACAGTGCGAACCCGACGATGAACGACACCACGAGCAATTGCACGCCGGCCCGCAGCGCGACCCAGGGGATGGTGCGCCACACGGGCACCCGGCCCCAGAGTGCGACGGCGGCCCCCAGCGCGACCAGCAGCACCAAACCGATGACCAACGGCCAGCCGATTGCTATCTCCATCCCGCCTCCGATCCACCCCGCAGCCTAGCGCTGTCCGATCCGGCTAGAGTTGCGGGCGTGGCTGGCCGGATCAACGAGGAGGACATCGCGGCGGTCCGGGAACGTGCCCGGATCGATGACGTGGTGCGCGACTACGTCATGCTCCGCAACGCCGGCTCTGGCTCCTTCAAGGGGCTGTGCCCCTTCCACGACGAGAAGACGCCCAGCTTCACGGTCACGCCCGCGCGTGGCTTTTACTACTGCTTCGGGTGCGGCGAGGGCGGCGACGTCATCAACTTCCTCATGCGGCAGCAGAACCTGGGCTTCCAGGAGGCCGTGCAGATCCTGGCGGACCGGTTCGGCGTCGAGTTGCGGATCGAGGACGACGGCGCGCCCGGCCAGCAGCCGGGCCTGCGGAAGCGGGTGCTCGAGGCCAACGAGGCGGCGCAGGAGTTCTTCGCAGCCCAACTCGAATCTGCGGAGGCGGTCGAGGGGCGCCGCTTCCTGCACGGCCGGGACTTCGATCGTGCCGTCGCACAACACTTCGGCGTCGGCTACGCCCCGCGCCACGGCTGGGCGCTGCATCAGACGCTGAAGGCGAAGGGCTTCCCTGACGACGTGCTGAAGGCCGCAGGCCTGATCCGCGACGGCGGCCGCGACTTCTTCACCGGCCGGGTGCTCTGGCCGATCCGCGACTCCGCACAGGCCGTGCTCGGCTTCGGGGCGCGCCGGATCTACGACGATGACCGGCTCCCCGCGAAGTACATCAACACGCCGGAGTCGCCCGTCTACAAGAAGTCGCACGTGCTCTACGGCCTGGACCTGGCGCGGCGCGAGATCGGCCGCAAGCAGCAGGCGGTCATCGTCGAGGGCTACACCGATGTCATGGCCGCGCACCTCGCCGGGGTGGAGACCGCCGTCGCGTCCTGCGGGACCGCCTTCGGCGAGGACCACGCGCGGCTCCTGCAGCGGCTCATGGGAAGCCAGGGCGGGCTGCATGGCGAGGTCATCTTCACCTTCGACGGCGACAAGGCCGGGCAGGCCGCGGCGCTCAAGGTGTTCAAGGGCGACCAGAACTTCATCGCGCAGACCTACGTCGCCGTCGAACCCACCGGCCTCGACCCCTGCGACCTGCGCATGCAGCAGGGTGAGGCCGCCGTCCGGGAACTGGTGGCGCGCCGCATCCCGCTCTACCAGTTCGTGATGAACAACATCGCCAAGAGCTATGACCTGGACCGCGCCGACGGCCGGCTCGCCGCCGCCCGCGAGGGTGCCGAACTGATCAGCGCCATCCGTGACCAGTCCCTGGTCAACCAGTACCTGCGCGAGTTGGCCGGAGTGCTAGGCATGGACCTGGACGACGTGCGACGCGAGGCCGGGCGGTTCAACCGCCGTGGCGGCCCCGGCCATGAGCCACCCCCGCCGCCGGAACCGGAGGAGTCCGCCGTCGAACCGGGGTGGCCCAACCCCGACGACCCGCACCTCAGGCTCGAGCGCGACTCCCTCAAGCTCATGCTGCAGCACCCCATCACGTTCGACACGGCGTGGAACTCGGTGCAGGAGGACGACTTCACCCACCCGGGCTACCGCGCGGTGTTCCGCCTGCTGTCCGGCGTGCCGTACGGCGACGGCTGGACGGACCGGGTGCGGGCCGCGGCCCCCAACGACCTGGTCGCCCAGTTGGTCGTCGCGCTGCTCGTGGAGCCGCTGTTCCGAGAGCCGGACGAGAACTACTCACTGGCCCACAGCGCCCGGCTGCAGCTCAGCCGCGTGACCCGCGAGATCGCCGACGTGAAGTCGAGGCTGCAGCGCACAGACCCGGTCAAGGACCCGACGGGGCACCGGGCGCAGTTCGCCCACCTCACCCAGCTGGAGATGAAGCGCAAGGAGCTCCAGCTCGTGGGCCTGGCCTGACGTTGCCGCCCAAGCCCGCTGCGCACTCATCCGACGGCGGCCTCGCCGTACGCGGCAGCCGCCGTCATCCGTTCCCCGGTCAGCAGCAGGCGTGCGGCATCGAGCGCGTCGCGCTCCCACCGGCCCACCGTCGACGGCGAGGCCCGCATCACCTCGGCGATCTGGACCAACGTGTGGGCACGCCCGGCCAGCCCGAACCGCAGTTCCAGCACTCGCCGGTGGCGGGGCGCCAGCAGCGCCAGGAAGTCGAGTTCGTGCTCGGAACCGGGCTCCGGCTGGGGCTGGTTTGCGGCGACGCTCAGCAGCGCCGTGTCCAGGCTCACCATCCTGATCCGGCCGCGGCGGGCGGCGGTGGGGGACAGGCCGAGCGAGGCGACCACCTGGTCGACGGCGGTCTCGGACTCCTCCAGCCCCCTGGCTTCGAGAGCGGCGACGATGGCGCGGGCGGCCCGCCTGTCGGCCCTGCTGACCTGCGGCCTGCCGATCCGGTGGCGCCCGCCGTCGGCCAGGACCCGCATGATGTACTCGTGCACGAACGTGGTGAACCGCAGCTGGCGCGTGTGGTCGAACCGGCGGATCGCCTCGCTCACCGCCACGCAGCAGTCCTGGAACAACTCGTCCTCCGGCAACGCGGACAGGTAGGACGTGCGGCGGGCGTACTTCAGGGCCATGCGGATGCCCACCCAGGCGAAGCGCTCGGCGGCCTGCCGGCCGGATTCCACGACGGCCTGCAACCCCTCGTCGGAAGCACCCTGCTCCAAGAGGTGACGCGCGTAGACGCCGGCCTCGACGGCACGGGCCAACTCAGCGTCCTCCCCGGGCGCGAGCGTCACGTGGGGGAGGTCGAGTTCAGGTATCTTCATGCCGCCCACCCTGCTGGCGCGGCGGAGCACCCCGACGCACCCCCGGTGGGCTGTGGAGAAGCAGCAACGGACAACACTTCTTATCCACAGGGCACAATGGTGGCCATGGCGATCTTCAAGCGGCCCACCCGCGTCGACTTCTCCGGGCTCGAGACCCTCCTCGGGGCCAAACCCCAGGTGCTCGCCCATGGCGTCGGTGACGCCGACCTCGTGCTGGCCGTCACCAGGGAGGAACTCGCGCTGCGGCGCGACGGGCAGTGGAGCGTGTGGCGCTGGGAGCGCGTCGCCGGCGGCTCGTGGAACGGCGACACGTCGACCTTCAGGTGGCGCACGATGGACAATGAGCGCTTCGACGCCGTCCTCACCGAGGAGAACCGGGTGCCGGAGGCCTTCCGCGAACGGGTGCTGGCCTCGACGCTGGTGCAGTCCGTCGTGGATGCCAGCCCCCGGGGCCAGGTGCAGGTGATCGGCCGGCGCGACCTCTCAGCCAATCCGCAGACCCACTGGTACGCGGTGCCCTCAGGTGGGGCCGATCTCAACGATCCGCACACCAGGGAGGCCGTCGTCACGGAGACCGACCGGCTGCGGACCGAGTACTTCTAGGACCTCTGGACGGGGCCCGGGCCGACGTTTCGTTTCGGTTGCGTTACAAGCTTTTTAAGCTCTTTCGTATGACCCCGGATTGCGTTGCGCCGGAAAAAGTCACGGACTTACTGTACTTTCCGGCCACCGGGAGCCGGTGGTGTCACGCCCCGAATCCCAGGAGGTTCCGCCATGACGAGACGTGTGTTCCCACAGCGCGAAAAGGTCGGCCTCTACGATCCCGTCAACGAGCACGACGCGTGCGGCGTGGCCTTCGTGGCGCACCTCGACGGCGTCGCCCGACACGACATCGTGGCCAAGGGCCTCGAGGCCCTGCGCAACCTCGACCACCGCGGCGCCACCGGTGCCGACGAGGCGGCAGGTGACGGCGCCGGCATCCTGATCCAGGTCCCCGACGCGTTCCTGCGCGGGGCGCTCGACGTCAAGCTCCCCGACGCCGGGGAGTACGCCGTCGGCATGGCGTTCCTGCCCGCCGACGAGGCGGAGCGCGCCGAGGCGAAGAGGGCCATCGAGGCCATCGCCGATGAGGTCGAACTCGACGTGCTGGCCTGGCGGGAGGTCCCCGTCGACACCCGCACGCTGTCGCCGATCTCGGTGGGCGTCATGCCCCACTTCGAGCACCTCGTCGTCGCCGGGCGCGAGGACCAGGCGGGCATCGACCTGGACCGGTTCACGTTCGTGCTGCGGCGCCGCGTCCAGCACGAGGTGGGCGTCTACTTCGCCTCACTGTCGTCGCGCACGCTCGTCTACAAGGGCATGCTGACCACCGACCAGCTCGAGGAGGTCTTCCCCGAGCTGCACGACGACCGCATCGCCTCGGCCATCGCGCTGGTGCACTCGCGGTTCTCCACCAACACGTTCCCCGCCTGGGAGTTGGCGCACCCGTACCGGATGATCGCCCACAACGGCGAGATCAACACCGTGCGCGGCAACCGCAACTGGATGCGGGCCCGCGAGGCGCTGCTGACCAGCGACAAGTTCCCCGGCTCGTTGACGAGGCTGTTCCCCATCTGCACCCCTGACGGCTCGGACTCGGCGTCGTTCGACGAGGTGCTGGAGCTGCTGCACCTGGGCGGCCGCTCGCTGCCGCACGCCGTGCTGATGATGATCCCGGAGGCGTGGGAGTCGCACGCCGAGATGGATCCCGACAGGCGCGCCTTCTACGAGTACCACTCGATGATCATGGAGCCCTGGGACGGGCCTGCCTGCATGACGTTCACCGACGGCTCGGTCATCGGCGCCTGCCTCGACCGCAACGGCCTGCGCCCCGGGCGCTACTGGGAGACCCGCGACGGCCTCGTCGTGTTCGCCTCCGAGGCCGGCGTGCTGCCGATCCCGCAGGCCGACGTCGTGCGCAAGGGCCGGCTGCAGCCCGGCCGCATGCTGCTGGTCGACCTCGAGCGCCACGCCGTCGTCTCCGATGACGACGTCAAGGGCGCGCTCGCCGCCGAGCACCCGTACCGGCAGTGGGTGGCCGACAACAAGATCGAGCTCGACGCACTGCCCAGCCGCGCGCACATCGTCCACTCGCACGCCTCTGTCACGCGCCGACAGCAGGTCTTCGGCTACACGCACGAGGAGTTGCGCGCGATCATCGCGCCGATGGCCAACACCGGCGTCGAGGCCATCGGGTCGATGGGCACCGACGCGCCCATCGCCGTGCTCAGCCGCCGGCCCCGACTGATCTTCGACTACTTCAAGCAGCTGTTCGCGCAGGTCACCAACCCCCCGCTCGACGCCATCCGCGAGGAGCTCGTCACGTCGTTGACGGCGAAGATCGGCCCTGAGCGCAACCTGCTGGAGCCGGCGCCCGAGGCGGCGCGCATGATCATCATGAACCGCCCGATCATCGACTCCGAACAGCTCGCCAAGATCGTGCGCCTCGGCCGCGACGGCGACCTGCCGGGCTACGCCACGCACGTCGTGCGGGGCCTGTACAAGGTGGCCGGCGGCGGGCGGTCCCTGGCGCGCAAGCTGGAGGAGATCTGCGACGAGGTCTCCGCCGCCATCCGCGGCGGCGCCCGCGCCATCGTCCTGTCGGACCGCCACTCGACGGCGGAACTGGCCCCCATCCCGTCGCTGCTGCTGACCGCCGCCGTGCACCACCACCTCGTGCGCGAGAAGACCCGCACCCAGGTGGGCCTCGTGGTCGAGGCCGGCGACGTGCGCGAGGTGCACCACGTCGCGCTGCTGCTGGGCTACGGCGCGGCCGCCGTCAACCCGTACCTCGTGTTCGAGTCTGCCGAGGACCTGGCCCGCCGCGAGATCTACGTTGACGTCTCGCCGGAGAAGGCCATCGCCAACGTGGCCAAGGCCCTGTCGAAGGGCGTGCTCAAGGTGATGAGCAAGATGGGCGTCAGCACCGTGGCGTCCTACACAGGCGCGCAGATCTTCGAGTGCGTCGGCCTCAGCGAGCAGGTCGTCGGGAAGTACTTCACCGGCACCACCAGCCGACTGGGCGGCCTCAGCCTCGATGACCTCGCCGAGGAGATCAGGGCCCGCCACCTGCTCGGGTACCCGGCCGACGGCATCCCGCTGGCGCACCGCGACCTGCTCGACGGCGGCGAGTACCAGTGGCGCCGCGAGGGCGAGCCGCACCTGTTCGACCCGGAGACGGTGTTCCGCCTCCAGCACTCGACGCAGACCGGCGACTACGAGGCGTTCAAGAAGTACTCCGCCCTCGTCAACGACAACTCGGCGCGCATCATGACGCTGCGCTCCCTCATGGAGCTCAAGGGCGCTGAACCCATCAGCATCGACGAGGTGGAGCCGGTCAGTGAGATCGTCAAGCGGTTCTCCACCGGCGCGATGAGCTACGGCTCGATCTCGATGGAGGCGCACCAGACGCTCGCCGTCGCCATGAACCGCCTGGGCGCCAAGTCCAACACCGGCGAGGGCGGAGAGGACCCCGAGCGCCTGCACGACCCGCTGCGTCGCTCCGCCATCAAGCAGGTGGCCTCCGGCCGCTTCGGCGTCACCTCGGAGTACCTCACCTACGCCGACGACATCCAGATCAAGATGGCGCAGGGCGCCAAGCCCGGCGAGGGCGGCCAGCTGCCCGGCAACAAGGTCTATCCCTGGGTGGCCCGCACCCGGCACTCGACGCCCGGCGTCGGGTTGATCTCACCCCCGCCGCACCACGACATCTACTCGATCGAGGACCTCAAGCAGCTCATCCACGACCTCAAGTGCGCCAACCCCTCGGCCCGCATCCACGTCAAGCTCGTCTCCGAGATCGGCGTGGGCACCGTGGCGGCGGGCGTCAGCAAGGCCAAGGCCGACGTCGTGCTCATCTCCGGCCACGACGGCGGCACGGGCGCCGCGCCCCTGACCTCGGTCAAGCACGCCGGCGCCCCGTGGGAGCTCGGCCTGGCGGAGACCCAGCAGACGCTGCTGCTCAACGGGCTGCGCGACCGGATCGTCGTGCAGTGCGACGGCCAGCTCAAGACCGGCCGCGACGTGCTCGTGGCGGCACTGCTGGGTGCCGAGGAGTTCGGCTTCGCGACCGCCCCGCTGGTGGTGTCCGGCTGCGTGATGATGCGCGTGTGCCACAAGGACACCTGCCCGGTGGGCGTGGCCACGCAGAACCCGGAGCTCCGGGGCAAGTTCCACGGCGACCCGGACCACGTGGTCAACTTCTTCGAGTTCATCGCGCAGGAGGTGCGCGAACTGCTCGCCTCGCTGGGGCTGCGCTCGATCGAGGAGGCGGTGGGCCGCGTCGACCTGCTCGACGTCACCCGGGCCGTCGGCCACTGGAAGACCCAGGGCCTCGACCTCTCGCCGATCCTCGCGCAGATCGACGTGCCCGAAGGCACCCGCCTGTACCGCACCGTCGAGCAGGACCACGGCCTCGACGCAAAGCTCGACGTCGAACTCATCCGACTCGCAGAGCCCGCGCTCACACACGGTGAGTTGGTGCGCCACACGCTGCCGGTGCGCAACGTCGACCGCACGGTCGGCACCATGCTGGGCCACCACGTCACCCGCGTCACCGAGGGCGTCGGGCTCGAGCCCGGCACCATCGACTTCACCCTGACCGGGACCGGCGGCCAGAGCTTCGGTGCGTTCCTGCCCCGGGGAGTGACACTGCGCCTGGTCGGCGACTCGAACGACTACTTCGGCAAGGGCCTGTCGGGCGGTCGCCTGATCGTGACCCCGCCGTCGGACGTGTCGTTCGACCCTGCCGAGCAGATCGTGGCGGGCAACGTCATCGCCTACGGCGCCACGTCGGGCCAGCTGTTCCTCCGTGGCCGGGTGGGTGAGCGCTTCTGCGTTCGCAACTCTGGCGCGACCGCCGTCGTCGAGGGCGTGGGCGACCACGGCTGCGAGTACATGACCGGTGGCGAGGTGCTCGTCCTCGGGCCGACCGGGCGCAACTTCGCGGCCGGCATGTCCGGTGGCGTGGCGTGGGTGTTCGACCTCAACCCGCTGCGCCTCAACACCGAACTGGTCGACCCGGTGCAGCTCTCCAACGCCGACGTCGCGCGCGTCCGGGCACTGATGGAGGAGCACCGGCAGGAAACCGGCTCGTCGGTTGCCGACGCGCTGCTGGCACTCGGCGACGACGAACTGGCGCTGCGCTTCACGAAGGTGGAGCCGCGTGACTACGCACGCATCATGGCCGTCCAGGCCCAGTCGCTGGCCGACGGCCTCGACGAGAACCAGACCACCGAGCTGATGATGGAGGCCGCACATGGCTGATCCCAAGGGTTTCATGACCACGCCGCGCGAGGTGGCGGCCCGCCGCCCGGTCGAGGAGCGGATCCACGACTGGAAGGAGGTGTACCCCGGTACGCCCGGCCGGGCCCTGCTGCCGATCATCTCGAAGCAGGCAGGCCGGTGCATGGACTGCGGCATCCCGTTCTGCCACAACGGCTGCCCGCTGGGCAACCTCATCCCCGAGTGGAACGACCTGGTGTGGCGGGGGGAGTGGCAGCCCGCGCTGGAGCGCCTGCACGCCACCAACAACTTCCCGGAGTTCACCGGCCGGCTCTGCCCGGCGCCCTGCGAGACCGCGTGCGTGGTGGGCATCAACCGTGACCCGGTGACCATCAAGAACGTCGAGGTCGCGATCATCGACAAGGCGTGGGACGACTCCCGCGTGGTGCCGCAGCAGCCCGAGTGGCACACCGCCAAGACCGTCGCGGTGGTGGGTTCGGGCCCCGCGGGCCTGGCGGCCGCGCAGCAGCTCACCCGCGCCGGGCACACCGTCGTCGTCTACGAGCGGGCCGACGCCATCGGTGGCCTGTTGCGCTACGGCATCCCCGAGTTCAAGATGGAGAAGTCGGTGCTGAACCGGCGGCTGAAGCAGATGGTGCTCGAGGGCACGCAGTTCAAGACGGGCGTCGAGATCGGCGTCGACATCACCGGTGCCGAGCTGCGGGAGCAGTACGAGGCCGTGGTGCTGGCCATCGGCGCCACCGCAGCGCGCGACCTGCCCGTGCCCGGCCGCGAGCTGGCCGGCATCCACCAGGCGATGGAGTTCCTGCCGCAAGCCAACAGGGTCGCCGTGGGACAGAGCGTCGAGGACCAGATCACGGCCGAGGGCAAGGACGTCGTCATCATCGGTGGCGGTGACACCGGCGCCGACTGCCTCGGCACGTCGATCCGTCAGGGCGCGCGCTCCATCACCCAGCTGGAGATCATGCCGATGCCGCCGGAGCTGAGGCCCGTGGGTCAGCCCTGGCCGACCTACCCGATGACCTTCAAGGTGTCCTCGGCGCACGAGGAGGGCGGCGACCGTGTCTACGCGGTGTCGACCATGCGCTTCGCCGGGGATGACGACGGCCGGGTGGCCGGGCTGGACATCGTCGAGGTCCGCTTCGAGGCCGGGCGCTTCGAGCCGGTCGAGGGCACCGAGCGCCACATCCCCGCCCAGTTGGTGCTGCTCGCGATGGGCTTCACCGGCCCGGAGCAGACCGGCCTGGTGGCGGAGTTGGGCGTCGCCCTCGACGCGCGTGGCAACATCCAGCGCGACGACTCGTACGCCACCAACGTGCCGGGGGTCTTCGTCTGCGGTGACGCCGGTCGCGGCCAGTCGCTGATCGTGTGGGCGATCGCCGAGGGCCGCTCGTGCGCCAGGGGCGTCGACGAGTTCCTCAGCGGGTCGTCCAAGCTGCCGCGGCCCATCGGACCGGAGGTGCGTCAGCTGCTCGCGTGACCGGGGAGTAGCCTGACCGGTGTGCTCGACCTGCTCACCGCCTCGCCCCTGCTGACCATCATGCTGGTGGTGGCGCTCGGCGCTGCCGTCGGCATGATCCCGTTCGGGCCGCTGCGGTTCGGGGCCGCCGGTGCCCTGTTCGTGGGGCTGTTCGTCGGCGCGCTGGAGCCGTCCCTGGGGGAGGGGCTCGGCATCGTCTCGACGCTGGGCCTGGCGCTGTTCGTCTACACGGTGGGCGTCGCGGCTGGGGAGACCTTCTTCGCCGACCTGCGGCGCCAGCTGCCCCTGATGGGGCTGGCCGTGGGCGTCATCGTGGTCGTCACGGTGCTGGCGATCCTGCTCGGCGGTGCCTTCGGGCTCGACGCGGGCCTCATCGCCGGTGTGCTGGCCGGCAGCCTCACGTCGACGCCCGCCCTCGCCGCCGCGACGGAGGCGACGGGCAGTGCCAACGCCGCCGTCGGCTATTCGCTGGGGTACCCGGTGGGCGTGGTGCTGGCGATCGTCGTGGTGGCGATTGTCGTGCAGCGGAAATGGCCCGGGCGCCGCGACGAGGCCTCGGCCAACGCCGAGGGGATCGTCGCAGAATCCGTGGAGGTGGACCGCACGACGTCGCTGCGGCTGGTGCCCGGGTGGGCAGACGAGGCCATCAAGATGAGCTACCTGGTGCGCGACGGCCGAACCCGCGTCGTGTCGCCAGGGGAGGAACTGCTGCCGGGCGACAGGGTGCTGGTGGTCGGCTCGCCCAACGCCGTGGGACGGGCCGTCGAATACCTGGGCACCCGGCTCGACCGGGAACTGACCACCGACCGCGGCTCGGTGGACTTCCGCCGGTTCGTGGTGTCGTCGAACCACGTGGCGGGGCACACCGTGGCCCAGCTGAACCTGCCCGGGCGCTTCGGTGGCGTGATCACCCGCGTGAGGCGGGGTGATGCAGACCTGCTCGCCCGCGACGACCTCGTCCTGCAACTCGGCGACCGCGTGCTCGCCGTGGGGCCGCAGCGCGACCTCGACACGATCGGCAACTTCTTCGGCGACTCCGAGCGCAAGGTCTCGGAGGTCGACGCCCTGGCGCTGGGCCTGGGCCTGGTCCTCGGCCTGCTGCTGGGCACCATCACGGTGCCCCTGCCCGGCGGCATCGACTTCTCGCTCGGCCCCGCGGCGGGGCCGCTGCTGGTGGGCATGGTCCTCGGCGCCATGCACCGCACCGGGCCGCTGCTCTGGTCCATCCCGCTGTCGGTCAACCTCACGATCCGCCAGCTGGGCCTCCTGCTGTTCCTCGCGACGGTGGGCTTGGCCTCCGGCCCGATGTTTGCGCAACAGGCGCTCACGGGAACAGGGCTCAAGGCGGGTGCGCTCGCTGCGGCGATCGTGCTGGTGTCGGCCGTCGCCTACCTGGCCGGGGCCCGGACGATGGGGCTGTCTGCGCCGCGGGCCGCTGGCGGATTCGCTGGGTACATCGGGCAACCGGCCATCCTCGCCTTCGCGAACGAGCGGGTCGACGACGACCGCATCGAAGCCGGCTACGCGGCGCTGTTCGCCCTGGGGATCATCGCCAAGATCGTGGCGGTCCAGGTCATCGCCGCCGTCGTCGGCTGAACCGGCGACGACCGGTCCCCGCTGCGGGCGCACCTCCTGAATGCAGGCGCGCCTGTAGGCCCCATCCCGGTTGGTGATGGGGCTGGCGTGGGGTGTCGGGGGGTTCAGCCGGTGAGGCTTGTGAGGGGGTCGTGGGGGTTGAGCCAGGTGGTGTGGTGGGGGTATGTGTCCCAGGCGGGGTCGTGGGGTGGGGGATCGGTGTAGGGCTTGATGGG
>NZ_BAABLV010000040.1:0-18016 GCF_039544535.1 Tessaracoccus lubricantis | reverse complement strand
CTCCGCAACGGGACCTACTACCAGCCAAGACCAGCCGTCGCAGCTTGACAGACACCATAGGGACACCCCCCCAGGAGCTCGCCGAACTCTTCGGGATCACCACCAAGACCGTCCGGCGTCGCATCGCGGAGGGCACGCTGCCCGCCTTCCGCGTCGGGCGCCAGATCCGCATCGACGTCACAGCCGCCGAAGACGCGCTCATGCGCCCCATGAATGCAGCAGCGGCCGCGTTGATCAGCGCGCGTCGCCGAAGCAGGTCCACGAGGTAGCCGTACAACGTAGCACAAGTGCTACCCTAGGGGTCATGAAGACCGTGGGAGTCAGAGAACTCCGCCAGGACGCCTCCGAGCTGCTCCGCCGAGTCCAGACCGGCGAGGAGATCACCATCACCGTGTCCGGCCGGCCCAGCGCACGACTCGTCCCCACCCAGGCCGCGCAGTGGCGCTCCTGGGAAGACATCGCCGACCTGTTCCACGGCCACAACGACCCCGATCTGGAACGGGACCGGCAGCTCCTCGACGAAGAGCTACGCGACCCCTGGGGCGACAGTTGAGCACCACAAGCGGATTCCCCGAGCGGGCCATCCTCGACACCAGCGTGGTCATCGCCAGCGACATCGCTCCCATCCCAGGCGTTGTGGCAATCAGCGCGATCACCCTGGCCGAACTCCACTTCGGAGTGCTGGTCGCCAAGACCCCGGCCATCCGCGCGGAACGGCTACGGCGGCTCAGCGTGCTGCAACGACACTTCGACGCCCTGCCCGTCGACGAGGCGGTCGCCGTCAGCTACGGCCAGCTCGCCGCCACCGTGGTCGAGGCCGGCCGCCAGCCGCGCAGACGAGTCATGGACCTACTGATCGCAGCAACCGCCCACGCCCACCACGCCCGCCTCTACACCCGCAACATCGACGACTTCGCAGGCCTGGAGGACCTCATCGACATCACACCCGCCTGATCCCACCACCCTCACACACGACGACCGAGAACGTCCAGCGCACGTGGGCTCCCCGAAGCGAGAGGGAGCGCTCGCACACCGCATGAGCGGACGTACCAGGGACCGACGAGGACTCCTCAGGTGGGACATCCGGAGCCGAGTGACCATTTGTCACACCGCCGACAGATGTGCGTACTCGTTCGCGTGCAGGGAATGGCGCGGACTGAGCACTAGCCTCCGTCAAGCCCTTGACCTGCTCGCGACGATCGCGCAGCGGACCGGAGTGGCTACTTGATCGTCGTGAGCGCCGACTCGATGGCTGCGAGTCGCGCGATGTGGACCGCCCCTTGGATGGCAGCGTCCTCCCCGAGCTCGCTTGGTTGGATCTGAAGGCCCTTGCGGCCAAAGGGGGGTGTCGACTGTTCGATCTGCTCTTGAATGCCTCTCTTGAGAATTTGGGAGGCCGGTGCACTGCCGGCATCGACGACGAGCGCTCCGGGGTTGGATAAGGTGCAGATGTCGGCGAGCGCCCGTGGTGGAGGACCGCGGTCGCGATCTCGGACCCTGCGCGCGGACTGCTCGACGTGCACGACGCGCGGAGCGCAACCCTCATCGACAGTACGATCGTCGAGCTCACCGGCGACGAGCGATGTGCGCTCGAGGAGGCGGTCCCGTGATGCGCCGGCTGCGCGCGCTGCTCGACGCTCGGGGCCCGAAGCCGGAGGAGGCCACCCTGGCTCGCCGCGCCGTATGAGGTCGCTCAGCGTGGCCGCCAATCGGGAACTGCGGTTCGGCCGTCAGTCCAGCAGGGAAGCCCCTGCCGCAGGGCCGCAGACTCCCGAGCGTGCCTTGAGGGTTTCAGGCCTCGTCGGGCCCAGGAGGTCACGGCCGTAGCTCGAGCGGGGGCGATCCGCCCGTCGGACGGCGGCCGGAGACAGGACTGTCCCCGGCCGGCGCGCTTCCTCCGGCTAGTTGAGTACGAACTCGGCGTTGAGGACATCCCCGTCGTGCGTGGTGGCCGTCACCACGTAGCACTTCCCCGCGTCAGCCTTCTGGGTCTTCCAGTTGAAGATGAACTGTCCTGCATACCAGTCGAACCTCAGTTGCGTTCCGGGGTTCGCGACCAACACGGAGTCGGCGGTGGGGCCTCCGGCGCAGTTGCTCTTGGTCGCGCTGAGGCTTACCAGGTCCGCGTTGGTGACATCTGCGAACGTGAACTTGAGGGGAACGGTCCGCCCGGCCTTGATGGTGTTCACGCCCGCTGTCACCGGCTGGTGGAAGCCCTCCGTCACGTCCGGGAGGATCTGCCAATCGGTGGCATACGCGTCGGTTCCTCCGAGTGCCTCGTATGCGTCGACGTTGCCGCCCGGCCAGTAGCCGGACGCGTAGAGGTCGGAGTTGGCTGAGGTCTGCACTTTGAAGTAGCCGTCGTCAGTCGGGATGAGGTTCCACTGCTGGTCGGAGCCGTCCTTGTGTACCCACTGGACGAGCTTGTTCCCTTGGCTGGCCGTCCCGCCGTTGAGCGACACGGCTCGGCCTCCCGCCTTGTTGATGAAGGAGAAGGTGCCGTTGCTGCGTGGGAGGACGTGCCACCGCTGTGTGTCGTTGTCGGGGTTGTTCGACCAGGTGATGATGTCTGGTTGGTACGCGTTGTACCGCGGGTAGAACTGGAAGTCCTGCGTGTTGTCCTGCGCCGTGCTCAGGACCTCGCCGGTCTTGCGGTTCTGGAGGGTGTAGTAGGCGCCGGCGGAATGGCCGATGTCGACATGACCGAACCTGATGGGGCTGGCGGTCCCCGGTGCGGTCCAGGACGCCTGGATGATAAGCAGCTGCCCGGTGTCCCTGACGTACTGGAGGTTGCGGCTGTAGCCGGGGGCTACTGGAGTGTTGTAGTTCTTCCATCCGTGGGCGGTGCCTGGTCCGTAGGGCGGAGGGGCGAGTTCGGTGCTCAGGCCGGACTCGTTGATCACCACGGCGCTGTCGTTTGCGTCGTTGTACACGATTCGGCCGTCCGGCAGTTCAAGCAGGACGGGGCTGCCGCCGGCAATGCCGGGTGCGGTCTCCCATGGACCTTCGCCCCAGGTCGATCCGTCCCACGGTTCGCAGTGGAGGAGGTCGTCGCAGACCTTCATGCGGGTGTTCCGGCCTCCGCCGAAGTACTCGAAGGTCTGGATCCACTTGCCGTCTGTGGTTTCGGCGCTCGTGATCATGCCAGGCCGTCCACCGCCGATGACTGTCCAGGACTGGTCTCCATCCTCGACGGTGTGGGTGACGCCTGCGACATCGAGCACGGCCTCGCTCCATCCAGTGCCGTCCCAGGTCTTGTGGACGAGGATCTGGTTTCCGGAGTCCTTGCCGGTGTCGTTGTTCGGGGTCAACTCCGGCACAAGGGTGTCGGGGTCATAGCCGGAGTAGTCGTTCTCGTCCGAGTACCAGGCGATCAACTGCCCGTCGTGGACGGCCAGGTGGGGCTCCCACACCGGGTCGACCTGACGGTTGACGTTGGCATTGGAGATCGCTGAACCGATGCGGCCGGCGCTGCCGCCCTGCCAGCCTCCGGTGGCGATGATGTCTTCGAAGGTCCAGGTCTGACCTTCGTCGGTGCTCGAATACAGGGCGATGGCCAGGTCGCGGCGGTCTCCGTCGCCGTTTGGGGTCCAGTTCGGGTTCTTCGCCTTCTGCTCGTTGTACCACTCGTCGTCGCCCGATACGACGCTGGAGAGCAGAAGCGTTCCCTCGACCAGGTCGCCTACCGTCTCTGGCATCACGTAGAGGTAGGGATTGGTCCAGTTGCTGATGTACTTGTCGTAGGCAGGATCGTTTGACAGGTCCGCGGGAGACCCGACCTCGGAGAGCTCCTGCCAGGTGTCGCCGTTGTCGTCGCTCTTCCAGATCGGGATGTCCTGGCCGTCGACGGCGCCTCGGCTGTCCTCGAACGCCAAGACAATGCGCCCGCTGGGCAGTTGAGTGGACTTGGGGTAGAGCACACAGGGGAACTTGTTGCAGGTGTCGACGGAGTCGGGCGTCATCACGACGCCCGGGCTGGGGGTGTAGGCGAGGGCGTTGATCGCGGTGGGAACCGTGAGGACTATCGCGGCTCCGATGGCCGCCGCGGCGGTCAGGGTCCTTGGTGGGCGTGATCGCTTCATTGCGGGTCTCTCTCTCGGGGTTGTTCGTGCGTGACGGGCGTCGCGCACTGGCGTGCGACCAGTCGGTCGTGTGGAGCCATGAGTTGCTCAGGCGGGATCGACCCGGGTCGGTGTGAGCAGCGTCGGCGCGTCGACGATCCGCAACGGTCCGACGAGGTCCAGCGTTGCGGTCGTCGTGATGTCTTCGACCGACCGGCCCGAGGACAGGGTGACCCGACCGGGCTCCACGACCCTGTGCAGGTCGATGCCCGTGAAGGCTGTGCGGTCGGCGTGGACCTCGAAGGTGACCCGAGCGCTGGCGCCTGCGTCCAGGGTGATCCGGCGGTATCCGATGAGGGATCGCACCGGTCGCGTGACCTGAGCGACCTCGTCGCTCAAGTAGAGCTGGACGACGTCGTCGCCCGAGCGTGATCCTGTGTTGGTGACCTTGATGCTGACCTCGACGGAACCGTCCGTGGGGATCTGAGTCGCGGATGTCTCCAGGGGTCCGTGCTCGAACGTCGTGTAGGACAACCCGTGCCCGAAGGGGTAAAGGGGTGAGGGGTCGAGATTGGAGATCCCGGCGCTGGCCCGTCCGAGGGGCGCGGCGAGGTAGGTCCCGGGCTGGCCGCCTGCTGTGCGTGGGACTCCTACAGGAAGCCGCCCGGACGGGTTGACCTCGCCTGACAGCACCCTCGCGATCGCGCCGCCGCCCTCTTCGCCGGGCATGAACGCCTGGATGATCGCGGCACACCGGTCGGCGTAGTTGCCGAGGGCGTAGGGTCGCCCTGACACGACCACCAGCACCACGGGAGTGCCTGTGTCGAGGATGGTGTCGACGAGTTCGCCTTGAATTCCGGGAAGGCTGAGATCTTCGACGTCGCAGCCTTCACCGGAGGTGCCGCGCCCGAACAGGCTTGCGAGATCGCCGACGGTCACGATGGCCAGGTCGGCCTGGCGGGCGGCCTCGACTGCGGCCGGGAGGCCTGAGCGGTCTGGCTCGACGATAGGGACGCCTCGTTCGCTGATGATGTTCGCTGTTGGGAGTGCGGCACCGAGCGCGTCGATCAGCGAGGGGACCGGCACCCCGGTGCCTTCGGCTTCATACCGGGCGAGGACGTGGATCGGGAATGAGTAGCAGCCCAGGAAGGTTCGGGGCTCGCCGGCCGATGGGCCGATTGCTGCGACGGTGCGAGTGGTGCCGCTCAGCGGCAGGATCCCGTCGTTCTTGAGCAGTGTGACTGACTTCTCGGCGAGTTCTCGGGCAATCACGCGGTTCTGCGGCCGGTCGAGATCGACCTGTTCCGTGTCCGCAGGCGTGGCCGTCCAGTCGGCGTCCAGGAGCCCGGCTTCGATCTTCTGCTTGAGAACGCGAAGCACGGCGCGGTCGACGAGCGACTCGTCCAGTTCGCCGGCCTCGATCAGGGGCGCGAGCCGACCGTAGGCGTCGGTCTCGGGTAGTTCCACGTCGATGCCGGCCGTCAGAGCGGTGGCGCCTGAGTGTGCCCGGTCGGGGCTGACGCGGTGCATCATGTCCAGGAATGCGATCGCCCAGTAGTCGGAGACGACGGTGCCGGAGAAGCCCCACCGGTCCCTCAGGATGCCAGTGAGGAGCTGCGGTGACGCTGCCGCCGGCTGCCCGTCGACGTCGGAGTACGAGTTCATCACCGACCGGGCTCCGCCCTCGCGGACCGCCATCTCGAACGGGGTCAGGATCACGTCGGTGAATTCCCTGGGGCCGATGGTCACCGGCGCGTGATTCCGCCCGGCCTTCGATGCCGGGTAGCCCGCGAAGTGCTTCAGGGTGGCGATGATGCCCGACGACTGCAGGCCCTTGACGTAGGCCGTGCCGAGTGTGCCCACCAGGTAGGGATCCTCGCCGATGGTCTCCTCGACGCGTCCCCACCGGTAGTCCCTGACCACGTCGAGCAGCGGGGAGAGTCCCTGGTGGACACCGACCGCACGCATGTCGTCGCCGATGGCCGCGGCCATGCGCCCTACCGCATCCGGGTCGAACGTTGCACCCCAGGCGATCGCGGCAGGGAAGACGCTCGCGCGATAGGTGGTGAACCCCGTCAGGCACTCTTCGTGGGCGATCGCCGGGATCCCGAAACGGGAGGCCTTGACGACGGCGTCCTGCATTCGCCGCAGTGCCGCAACGCCCTCCGCGGGTTCGACAGGGGCGCTGCCGAAGACACGGGTCAGCTGTCCGAGTCCATGCTCGATGGCCTTCTCGAATGTCCGGCGTCCGGCGTTGAAGGCTTCCTCGAGCGGAGCGACGTCACCGCCACCCTCCGGTTCCTCGGGTCTGGGCCAGTAGCTTCCCAGCTGGGCCAGCTTCTCGGGAAGGGTCATCTCGGACAGCAGCGCCGCGGCCCTGGTTTGCGGATCGACCGCGGGGTCACGCCAGGCGGGCATGGTTGTAGTAGGCATGGTGCTCCTCGGTGGGTGGGACTACTTGCCGAAGCCGGCGGTGAGCCCGGAAACGAGCTGGCGGCGGCCCACGATGTAGGCGGCGAGTATCGGAAGGACGGAGAGGACGACCGCGGCGAGCACCGCGGGGACGTTGACGGTGAACTCACCCTGGTACGACCACAGCGACAGCGGCAGCACGCGCGTCTCAGCGCTCTGAGTGAGGACCAGGGGGAACAGGAACCCGTTCCAGACCATGAGTGCGTCGTAGATGCCCACGGTCACGAGCGCGGGGCGGGTCAACGGAATCGCGAGGGCCCAGAGGCTGCGCCACGCGCCGGCCCCGTCGACCGTCATTGCTTCGAAGAGCTCATTGGGCACGTCACGCAGGAAGTTCGCGAGGATGAGCACGGTGAGCGGGATCGCGAAGGCTGCGGAGGGGAGGATCAGTGCCCACAAGGTGTCGTAGAGGCCCATGCGAACGATGAGGTAGTAGACCGGGATGATCGTTGCCTGGAGCGGAATGGCGATCCCGAGCAGGAAGAGCTGGAACGTCCTCCGCGTTGCCGCGGTCCTGCTCCTCACCACCGCATACGCGGCCATCATCGACACGGCGAGGGTGAGCGCAGTGGCGCCAAGCGTCACGACCAGCGAGTTGAAGAAATAGCGGGCGAAGTCGTTCTCGAGCACCATCCGATACGCGTCGAGCGTCGGGTTGGACGGAATCGAGAGCGGATTCTCCGAGAAGTAGTCGCGCTGTGGCCGCAGGCTGGTGACCACGATGAAGTAGATCGGGATCAGAACAATGGCCAGCCATACGAAACCACTGATGGCGCCCAGCACATTAGGCCTGGTACGTGCGGATCTCATCTCAGATGCCCTCCATCTGGCTCTCCATGCGGTGCGCACCCGAGAGCCGGTTCAAGACGAGCGACACGGTCAGACCGAGCGCCACCAGGATGACGGCGACCACACTGGCTCCGCCCATGTCGTAGCTGCGGAAGCCGCGTAGGTACATGTCGAGGGGAAGCACGCGTGTCGCACTTCCTGGGCCGCCCTGCGTCAGCACGAAGATCAGGTCGAAGTACGTCAGCGAGCCGACGATCATGAGCGTCGAAGAGGTGATGATCGTGTACTTCAGCTGGGGAAGCGTGATGCTGAAGAACTGCCGCGTCGTGGAGGCTCCGTCGATCCTGGCCGCCTCGTACATGGTCACCGGAATCTGACGCACCCCCGACTGGTACAACAGGGAGTGGAAGGGGATGAACGACCACGCGATCACCCACATCACCACGAACAGCGCCAGGTCGGGGTCACCGAGCCAGTCCCGGGCGAGCCAGTCGAGCCCGAGCGCCTCACCGATTCCGAAGTTCGGATCCAGCAGGGACTTGTACGCGATGGCGACGGCAGCGGCAGAGAACAGCAGCGGCAGAAAGTACAACACCGAGAGCACGTTCCGGTAGCGCTGTCGGCCTGCCATGAACACGCCGAGCAGAAGCGAGATCGGCGCCTGGATGAGCCAACTCAGAGCGGTGAGCTCCAAGGTGAGGACCAAGGCATGCCTGGCGACGGGATCCTGGGAGATCCGGATCCAGTTGTCGAGACCGGCCCATGTGGGCGTGCCCAGGCCGTCCCAGCTCATCAGGGAGAGCACGACCACGCCGACGAGAGGGACGAGGGCGAAGAGACCAAAGAAGGCGAGCGCAGGGGCGGCGTACCAGAATGAAGGTCCGCCACCCCCACCCCGGCCAGCCTCAGTCGAGATGCTGGCACTCATCGTCACAGCGTGGCGTTCATGTTCTCGACGAACTGCTCAGGGGTGATCTGCCCGAGGAAGATCTGGCTGAGGTTCGTGAGAAGTTCCTGCGCCTGGTCCGCCGGGAGGGCCTGGTCCCAGGAGAGCTGGAAGTGCGGCGCGTCCTTGACCATGCCGTAGACGAAGGTGAGGTACTCCGCGTCGTCGGACGCAGCGATCTTGTCCTCCAGGCCGAGCAGCGGCGGCACCGTGCCCACGGTGAGGAACTCGTCGACGGCGTCGTCGGAGAGGTTGTTCTGGACGAGGAAGTCCACGGCCGTCTGCTGGGCCGCCTCACTCGACGAGGTGGACACGGACCAGAAGTTCGCGGGGTTGCCCACGATGTTCGCCGGATCGCCCGTGCCTCCGTCGACTGCGGGGAAGTTCGCATAGCCGAGGTTCCCGGCGGCAACGAAGTCTGGCGCGTTGTTCATGAAGTCCGGGTACACCCAACCGCCTTGCAGCACCATCGCGGCCTTACCTGTCCAGACGAGCGCGGTGTCGGCGCCACCATCCGCCACGGTCGAGCCGAAGCTATCTCCGAATGCGCCGGCGTCGACGAGCTCCTGGATCTTCGTGAGCGCCTCGGTGATGGCGGGATCGGACCAGGCGTCCGCTTCTCCGTCGAGGATGGCCTGGAACACCTCCGGGCCGCCGATGCGATCCGTAAGGTACTGGATGTACATGAGTTCCGGCCACACACTGGAGCCTGCGAGCGAGATCGGGATCACGCCCGCGTCCTTGAGCTTGGCGACGGCATCCAGAAGCTCCGTGTAGGTCGTCGGCAGTTCAACGCCTGCCTGCTGGAAGACCTCCTTGTTGTAGTACAGGATCACCGGCTGGACCTGGTTGTTCGGAACGGCGTAGGTCTTTCCATCGATCTGCCCGTTGGCGGCCACCGACGGGATGAGGCGGTCCATGAGCGGCGCCACGGAGTCCGTGATGTCAGCAACCGAGCCGTTGTTCACGTAGTCGGCGAGCGTTCCACCGGCCCACGAGAAGATCAGGGTCGGGGCATTGCCCGAGCCGACCGCGGTGCGGATCTTCTCCTTGTACGCGTCGTTGGCGAACCACTCCACGTTGATCGGCGAGTCGGGGTTATCGGAATTCCAGGCATCGAACTGGGCCTGGAACACGGCCTCGCTGCCGCCGGTGAGCGCCCAGGCGCTCGCGGACGGATCTCCGGAGGCGCTACCGCCACCACTTGTGGCGGTCTCGCCGGGCTGCACTCCGCCACCGCAGGCGGTCAGCGCGGCGAGCAGCGCGCCAGCGGCAACGGCGGCCAGCGGCCGCTTGAACGTCTTGAGCTTCATTGCTTCACCTTTCGCACCGTGAAATCTGAGGAACGTCGGTCGGTGTCGTTGGTGGTCCCGACGTCCCCACAAGCATGACTCAACACACCACAGAGAGGCAAGACTTTCCACACATGACGAAAACCTTTCGTTCTTTCTCGGGCACTGGGTGGGCGCGGAATCCGTTTGAGCTTCGGAGGGCGACAATCTCGCTCCAGAACGCGCACGCGCTTGGCAACACGTAGCGAAAGCTTTTCTCTACTGATACCCTCGACGACGTATCCAACGATGAGCAGCCACACGTCGTTCACCCGAAGCCGATCGGAATGAGGTTCCAATGGGCATCAGCACCGCCAACCGCCTTGACGCGACAACGTCCTGGCCCGGGGCGCACGCCTCCCGAACCGGCGAGGCATCATGGTCGATCCGTTGACGAACAGGCACCCCGTCGAGCGCCCCCCGGCCGCACTGAGCGGCCAACGCACAACGCTCGCCGCCGTCGCCCGCTCGACTGGGGTGTCCATCTCCACCGTGTCCAAGGTCATCAACGGCCGATCCGGCGTCAGCACCGCCACACGAGAGCGCGTGGAGGCGAGCCTCAACGAACTCGGCTACGTGAGCCTCGGCGCACGCCAAGGTTCACTGCTCCTGTCGGGTGAGAGCAGCATCGACGTGGTCGTCGATCCCCACGACATCTCCAACCCGTACCTGTCTACCTTCCTGGGCGGTGCGATGGAAGCAGCCGGGGAGTTGCATGCGGCAATCCTGCTTCGAAGCATCGACAACGTCGCCGAGGCGCACCCTGCGACGTGGGCGCAGGACATCGCACGCGCGGGCCGGGCGGGGGTGGTAGAGGTCACGAGCCGCTACTCCCCCGAACGCGAGCGCGCGCTCAAACAAGCGGGGATTCCAATGGTGCTAGTGGATCCCATCGATCTACCCCGCACCTCCACCCCGAGCGTCGGAGCAACCAACTGGGCAGGAGGCTACTCAGCCACCCAACATCTCATCGACCTGGGTCACCGCCGAATCCGGTACATCGGCGGTCCGCCCGGTGCGCACTGCGACGTCGTGCGAGCACATGGATGGGCCGCAGCAATGGCCGAAGCGGGCCTTGAAGCCAGCCTGGACGCGGTACCCAGGGGCGCCTACACATTCGAGCACGGCCTCGCCGCCGCCACACAACTGTTGACACTCAACGAACGCCCGACAGGTATCTTCGCCGGCAGCGACACCACTGCCATGGGCGTGATCGAGGCAGCCCGCCGTCTCGGCATCGAGGTCCCCGGGCAACTCAGCGTTGTCGGCTTCGACGACACCCTACTCGCACGGATGAGCGCACCCCCACTCACAACCGTGCATCAACCCATCGCCGACATCGCCCAGACAGCCATCCAAACCGTCCTGCGCCTCGCGCGCGGCGAAACGTTGAAGACCAGGCGAGTCGAACTGGCGACCCACCTCGTCATCCGCGACTCAACCAACCCGCCGAACACCTGAGTGAACCGCCCCGGAGTGTCCGGAGACTCGAAACCTTGGGAAGGTTGGAGTCATGTCAGGCAACAACACGTCGAGGCGGTACCCGGCTGAGCTGAAGGCTCGCGCGGTGCGGATGTATCGGGAGATCCGGTCGGATCACGACACGGACTGGGCGGCGATGGCGAAGGTGGCCGAGCTGCTCGGGATCGGGACCACGGAGACGCTGCGCAAGTGGGTCCGCCAGGCCGAGATCGACCAGGGCGACCGTCCCGGGGTCACCTCGGAGGAGTCGGCCGAGATCAAGCGGTTGAAGCGGGAGAACGCGGAGCTGAAACGGGCCAACGCGATCCTGAAAGCGGCCTCGCCTTTCTTCGCGTCAATGCCACGCTTGAGGTGTCCGGCAGGGCTCGCTCCTTTCTTCGCTGCCTGAGGTTGTGGCTTCTCGTCCGATGTGCGGCTCTGCCGGGCGCCCTCGCCATCGGGGCGGGTGTGGCCTGATAGGAGCGTGCCAGGCTCGATTGACGCCTGCCCACCAGTCCCGATGGCCAGGCCGCATGCCACGTCACCATCGAGGGAGAACAGGATGCTTGTCACGATCGGGGCCGACTGCCACATGAAGTCCCACACACTCGTCGCCGTCGATCCGGTCGGAAGGAACCTAGGCCAGATCACGGTCGGCACAAACACCGATGGCCACCTGCGGTTGCTGACCTGGGCCGAGCAGTTCGACGAGGTCATCTTCGCTCTCGAGGACTGCCGGCACGTCACCCGACGGCTCGAACGTGACCTGCTGCGCGCCGGCCAGAAGGTCCTTCGAGTGCCCACGAAGCTGATGGGCGAAGCTCGCCGCATCGCACGGCAACCAGGCAAGTCAGATCCCATCGATGCCGAGGCGGTCGCCATCGCCGCCCTGCGCCATCCCGACCTGCCGACAGCCCAACTCGACGGGCCAGCTCGCGACATCAAGCTCCTGTCGGACCATCGCCGCGACCTGGTGATGCAGCGGACCCGCAGCACATCGGCCACTCGAAGCGTAGGCAGGACCAGCCAAGTCGAGGCGGGGTGCTCAATGAAGCCAGGAGCTAGGCAGCGCTTCCCGATCCCGTTCGCCGCTCGGACCAGCCACTGGTACTGGAGCGCCATACTCCTGCCGATGTAGCCGGCTCGACACCGCGAAGGTCTACAGCAAGGGCGTGTGGATCATACGGATTGTTGGGTTCTGGGACGAGTTCGAACCAGACCTCGCCGCGCAGGGTCTCATCTGCGTACGCCTCCGGGCAATATGTGTTGCCGCGGATACCGGTGACGTATGTGTCTCGGACATCCAAGTCGAGGTCCGCCTTCAGGTGGGAATACCTAGCCTCCTCCATAGTGCAGAGTTCCAACGGAAACGAGCCGGGACGGTACTCATCGCGGGGTCGGGGCCAGACGCCTGAGAGATCCAGCTCGTCGTCATCCTCGTCGTCCCACTCGTCATCGAACTTCTCCACATCTTCAGTGGCTCGATAGACCTCTAGGCCACCCCATGGCGTGGAGTCTCTCTTGCTATTCATAGAACGGAGCCCCGCAAAGCTCCATCAATGATCCCGAAGACGTCACGAACACGGTTCGTTCCACAAGCTTTCGAGGGAGGATCGAAAACGAAGTAGCGACCAGCGGGCGCGACAGCGGGACTTGGGGGCAGCATCGATGCACTCCTCACGGGCACTGGTTGAGGTTGGTGACGAGCCTATCCAAAACAGCCATCGGCTCTTCTCCACCCCCGGCTTGGGGTCAGGGACGGTACAACTGAACCGGGATTGAGTTTCCCGCGGAGTTGTCGCGACGCATCTGGACCACCACAGCCCCCAAAGGCCCGCCAGCCTATTGATGGGCTCACATCCCGCGACGCCGGGACGGCCGACGCGGACGACCGACTCTGGGCATCTGCGGACGTTCGGCACTCGACTGCGGGCGGACCTGAAGGCCGCCCCCTGGGGCTCGGAACTGCTTCGCGCGATTGTCTGGAGTCGTGTCGCGCACCCGCTCTCCCCCCAGAGTCCCCTCACCCGGCCAGGAGGCGCAGCAGCACCCTAGCGACGAGGCGCGCCGAGCATCACCGGTTCACGGCACGCGTCCACTGTTCCGGGGGGTACGTCCTTCAGGGTCGGTTCCAGAGTGCCGCACACCTATTGCACCATCGGTCGACCCGCTGGAAACTCGTTGACGCGGGATGGGGTGTTGGGGTGGGTTACCAGATGTGTGACGGCGTCTCTCCAGAAGCTGACTGCGGGGTCGGGGTATACGTATCTGACCCGGCAGGTTGCTGCCATGGACTCGACGGAGAAGGGCCGCACGACGCTGACGTCGTACTACTCGGAGAAGGGCGAGACCCCGGGCCGGTGGGTCGGCTCCGGCCTGGCCGCGCTCGACATGCGGCCGGGTAGTCCGGTCGACGAGGTCCAGATGCGGGCCTTGTTCGGGTCCGGGTTCCATCCCAACGGTGAGGCGCGGCTGGCCGCGCTCTCTGCCGATGCGACTCCGGAGCAGGTGCGTCAGGCGCAGCGGCTCGGGGCTCCGTTCCAGGTCCGCCGGGACGCCACCAGGTTTCAGCAGCTGGTCGCGGAGTGCTGCGGAGCCTGGGTCGCCGAGAACGGGCTGAAGCCGGGCGGCGAGGTGCCGGTCGATGTGCTTGCCGGCATCCGCAGCGGGCTTGCGTCGGAGGCATTCGCGGCGCGGGTGGGTCGCCCGCCGAGTGGTCTGGAGTTGTCCACGGAGGTGGCGAGATTGTCGAGGAACCCGAACACGGCGTGTGCCGGGTTCGATGTCACGTTCTCCCCCGTCAAGTCCGTCTCCACCCTCTGGGCGATCGCCCCCAGGGACATCGCGGCGCAGATCGAGGAGGCGCACAACCAGGCGGTGGAGGATGCTTTGGGATACATCGAGGAGCATGTCCTCTACTCGCGCCGGGGTGCGGGTGGGGTGCGTCAGGTGGAGGTCACCGGCCTTGTCGGGACCGCGTTCACACATCGGGATTCGCGGGCTGGGGATCCGGACCTGCACACGCATGTGGCGATCGCGAACAAGGCCCGAACCCTCGACGGGCACTGGTTGGCAATCGACGCCCGCCCGCTGTACGCGGGTCTGGTGTCGATCTCGGAGGTATACAACACGAGCCTCGAGGCGCGCCTGGTGGAGCGGCTCGGGGTCCGCTTCGCCGTGGAGTCGAACCGGGACCCCTCGAAGCGGGGGATCCGGGAGATCGTCGGCGTGCCGGCGCTGTTGCGGGAGGCGTGGTCGAAAAGGCGCACCGCTATCGTGGTCCGCGAGGCCGACCTCGCCGCGAAGTTCCAGGCCGATCATCACCGGCCACCGACACCGGTCGAAGCATCGAAGCTGGCGCAGCAGGCCACCCTCGAGACCCGGGACGCGAAGCATGAGCCCCGCACGATCGACGAGCAGCGCGCTGCCTGGAGGAGCGAAGCCGAGCGTCTCCTCGGACCCCGGGCAGTCGGTCACATCCTCGACGCCACCCGCAGTACCCGCGACCACAAGCGCCCTGCCGTCACCTCGGACTGGATCGGCCAGGCGGCCGGCGACATCGTGGAGTCGATGGGTCTGCACCGCGCGTCGTGGACCCGCTGGCACCTGCATGCCGAGGCCTCGCGCCGCGCCCGTGAACGGGCCATGAACGCGGACCACGCAAAGCAGTTGACCGAGGAACTCCTCGCCGCGGCGACCGCGCTGTGTGTCCCTGTCGACACCTGGACCGACCCCATCCAGGAACCGTCCGACCTGCGGCGCACGACCGGCGAGTCCACGTACCAGACGGTCGGCACCCGACGGTTCACCTCGGCCGCCGTCCTCCGCGCGGAGCAACAGATCATGGACGCTGCCGCTCTCACCGACGGGCCTCGGGCCGCGGAGGCCGACGTCACCGTGGCACTGCTCCGGTCCACCAGCCAGGGCATCGATCTGAACGCCGGTCAGGTCGATCTCGTCCGAGAGTTGGCCACCTCGGGGAAGTGGGTGCAGCTCGCGCTGGCCGCCGCCGGGGCGGGGAAGACCACCGCGCTCGCGGTACTGGCCAACGCGTGGCGCGAAACCGAGCGGCAGGTCGTCGGACTCGCCCCCTCCGCCGTCGCGGCCCGCCAACTCGAAGACCAGATCGGCCACGGCACCACCCTGGCGAAGCTCGCCTGGGACATCACCAACAGGCCCCGCGACGCGGCGAACCTCGTCCAGCCCGGGACGCTGCTGATCATCGACGAAGCCGGCATGGCCGACACCCCCACCCTCGCCCGCATCATCGGCTACGCCACGGACCGCGGCGCGTCAGTCAGGTTGATCGGGGATGATCAGCAACTCGCGTCCATCGGAGCCGGCGGCATCCTCCGCGACCTCGCCACCACTCACGGCGCCGTCACGTTGAACCAGATCCTGCGCTTCACCGATCCCGCCGAAGCCGCCGCATCCCTCGCGCTGCGCGACGGGCGACCCGAAGCCCTCGGCTATTACCTCGACCAGAACCGACTCCATCCCGGGACCGCCGAAACCGTCCTCACCGACGCCCTCGACGCCTGGATCCGCGACAAGGACCAAGGTCTCGACTCGCTCATGCTCGCCGGCACCCGCGACCAGGCGGCCACCCTCAACCACCGGGCCCGGCAACACCGCCTCCACGGCAACCCGACCGCCGCGGATCAGCGCCGGGTCGACCTCGCGGACGGGAACCAGGCCTCACGAGGCGATGTGATCATCACCCGCCTCAACGACCGCCGCCTGCGCGTCTCCGACACCGACTGGGTCAAGAACGGCGACCGGTGGACCATCACCCGTGTCTCCCCCACCGGCACCGTCCACGCGACCCACCGCCGCTCGGGACTCCCGATCCGGCTCCCCGCCGACTACGTCCGCGACCACGTCGAGCTCGGCTACGCCGTCACCGTCCACACCTCCCAGGGCATCACCGTCGACACCACCCACACCATCCTCACCGGAACCGAGACCCGCCAGCAGGCCTACGTCGCGCTCACCCGCGGACGGGCAGCGAACCACGCCTACATCCAGATCGTCGGCGACACCACCGAGGCCACGCCGATCGACCCGACCACGCTGCGCCCTCAGACCGTCCTCGACGTCTGCGAATCCGTCCTGGCCCGAGACAGCGCCCAACGCTCCGTCACCACCGAGACCCGCGAAGCAGCAGACCCCTACTCCCGCCTCGGCATCGCGGTCGCCCGCTACACCGACGCCCTCACCGTCGCGCTCGAAGACCTCCACCCCGACCAGACCCGGGAACTCGACGAGCGTGCCGACCAGACGGTCAACCGGCTCACCGACAGCCCCGCCTGGACAACCCTCCGAGCCCACCTCCTCCACGCCGCCGCGCACTACGACCAGCACACCACCCCCCTCGATCTGCTCCACCGCATCACGAACACCAGAGAACTCGCCACCGCCAACGACCCCGCCGCCGTCCTCACCTGGCGACTCCCCCACCCAACCACCACCGGGCCGCTCCCCTGGCTCCCCGACATCCCCACCGACATCGCCGGCCACGACCAGTGGGGCCCCTACCTCGCCGCCCGAGCCCAGCAAGTCCAGGACACCGCCGCCGAGGTGCGCCACACCGCCGCATCACCCGAGCCCCCTGGGTGGGCGCTGCCCGGCCAGCCGCTCACCCCCGAACTCGTCGCCGACATCGAGGTCTGGCGCGCCTCCTGGCAGGTCGACCGCGATGACCGTCGCCCCACTGGCCCCGCCCGACTCGGCACGCTCCCCGCCCGCCACCAGCAACAGCTTCAGGACCGCATCCACCCCGTCGACCCCGTCCACCCCTGGCTGCAACGACTCCACGACATCCGCCACGACATCCCCCAGGACGACTCCGCGCCCGCCCTCGCACACCGGCTCGCCGACCTCCACCGCCAAGGACTCCCAGCCGCCCGGCTCCTCACCCAGGCCGCCGACGACGGCCCCCTCCCCGCCGAACAACCCGCCGACGCCCTCTGGTGGCGCATCACCCGACACCTCCTAATCGACAACCCGAGCGGCCGAAACCAGAACACGACCACGGAAACGCTGCACCCGACCCCGGTCCTCCTGCCCGGAGACTTGGCCGCGCTGCTCGCCCAGGCCAGCGGCAGGAACAAGACACACGACAAGACCCGCACCCGCCCGACACCGCAGGCACCACCACCACGCTGACAATCGACCCAGTCCTGTGCTTAACACTCCCCAGCAGGTAGTGTTAAGCACATGAATGTGGGAGGTCGGGTCCGGCGGCTGCCGACCGAGATCACGGGCGCACCCATGCGCACCGTGCGCCCGGTCATGCTGCGCGACCTGTACGCGAACCCCGAGAAAGAACTGGTCCGGCTCCGCCGCAACGGACTCGTCATCAGGATCGCCCACGGCACCTACATCGCCAAGCCCGACACCATCGCCCCAGGCGAACCCTGGAAGCCGCCGTTCGAAGAAGCCGCCATGGCCTACGCCACCGCCGCCTACGGCGACCGCATCCCCGTACTCGCCGGCATCGGCGCCGCCCGCCACTGGCACGCCATCCCCCGCGCCATCGCCGCCACCGTGATCGCCGCACCCGAACAACACCGACCCGTCACCCTCACCACCAGAGGCCGGATCGTGTTCACCCGCCGCGACACCACCACCATCGACGCTCTCCCCGTCGACACCGCCCTCGGCACCATGCGCGTCACCCGCATCGAACAGACCCTCATCGATCTCATCCTCAGACCCGACCTGGGCGGCATGCCCGCCGAAGCGCGCGCCGCCGCGATCGCCCTCGAACCCCGCGCCGATCCCGAGCACATCGCTCACCTCATCGCAGCCCTACCCAAAGCCCCCGCCGCCAAGGTGCGCGCATGGCTGGCCGACCACCAGGCCCGCAATGCCTGACCCGACCCGTTACCTTCTAGGTAGCCCCGATGGTCGGGGTTCTGGTCACCAGGCCCGGCATGACTTACTGCCCCTGT
>NZ_BAABLV010000039.1:0-17622 GCF_039544535.1 Tessaracoccus lubricantis | reverse complement strand
ATACCGGCGCGCAGTGCGAGCCCGTGGGCACTTCCCCAACGACGCCGCCGCGCTGAAATGCCTCTATCTCGTAACCCGGTCACTTGACCCCACCGGGCGAGGTCGGGCACGCTGGGTCACGAGGTGGAAGCCCGCGCTCAACGCCTTCGCTATCACCTTCGAAGGCCGAATCAACTAACAATGCGCCAGGCCAGATCCACCGTTAATCTGACAGACCCTCGCCAGCCCGGCATGACTTACTGCCCCCGTCATACATGATCCGGGAGGTGTTGTCACCGGGTCCTGGTGGCGCGGGTTGATCGCTGATAGGGACACGGCCCACCTCCGTTGGCGGTGTGGCCTCAACGCAGACGTGAAGCGTCCGAGATTCCTGCCGCATCGTTTCCGGTCAGGAAGGATGCAGATCATGCCGAAGAAGTTCACCGACGAGGAGAAGTCCCCGGGCGGTCAGGATGGTGCACGAGCAGCGGTCGGAGTGTCCGACGTTGCGTACCACGTGTGAGGCCGTCGGTTCCCGGTTGGGGATCGGTCGGGAGGCCCTACGGGGGGTGGGTCGGCCGGGCGAAGGTCGTTGCTGGGGAGGTCGAGGGGCTGACCACGGCCGAGCGTGAGGAGGTCCGCCAGTTGAGGGCCGAGGTGCGCAGGTTGCGGGTGGACAACGCGATCGGTGAAGGCCGCGGCGACTTTCTTCGCGGGGGGGGAACTCGACCCCCGAAGGCGAAGCTGATGGGGCATCATCGATGCCCAGCGCGAGTTGGGGTATGCGGTCGAGTCGATCTGCCGGGTCCTGATGATGCAGGGCTGCCAGATCGCCGCACCGACGTACCGGGCCTTGAAGAAGGATCCGGCGCCCACCCGCGCTGAGCTGAAGTTGGCCTACGTGGTCAACACGATCCTCGAGGTCATCTTCACCGTCGACGCCCAGGAACGGCGTCGGCTCACCTCGGAGGGGTTGTACGGGCGACGGAAGCTGACCGCGCTGCTGCGCCGCCAGGGCCATGACGTGAACGGATATGTCGTGGACAAGGCGATGCGTCTGCCCGGCCATGCCGGGATCCGCCACGGCCGCCAGGTCCGCACGACCATTCCCGTCAAGGACGGCCGCCGGGCCGGGGACCTGCTGAACCGGGACTTCACCGCCCCAGCGCCCAACCACGTGTGGGTGGCCGACTTCACCTACTGCCGGACCTGGGCCGGCTTCTGCTACACCGCGTTCGGCCCAGCTTCCAAGGCCGTACCGGCACCTCGCTGCTGACAGCCCGTTCCCTGCCATCAGCCAAGGCGCCGTGGCTTCGCAATCAGCCTTGACGCTGACCTACGTCGGGTCACAAAATCCGCGTTACCACCCTGGCAAAGACAGCGCATATGAAACGATGTCCACCGCCCGCAGATTCCGTCACCGGAAAGAAGACGGCTTTGTTTACGACGCCGGGGGTACACCCATGCGCCCGTCAGAGGCCGGGGAACCAGAGCGCGATCTCCCGCGCCGCCGACTCCGTCGAGTCCGACGCGTGCACCGCGTTGCGGGGGCCGCTTTCGCCGAAGTCGGCGCGGATAGTGCCGGGGTCGGCCTTCGTCGGGTCCGTGGCGCCGTTGAGCTCGCGCACGCGCGCGACGGAGCCCTCCCCGCGCAGCACCAGCGGGACCATGGGCCCGCTGGTCATGAACGTGCGCAGGTTCGGGTAGAAGTCGCGCTCGAGGTGCTCCTCGTAGTGCCGGTCGGCGAACTCTCCGTCGATGGTGCGCAGGTCCATCGCGACGATGCTCAGCCCTGCCTCCTCGTAGCGGGCCAGGACCTTGCCGACGTTGCCGGCCTCGACGACGTCGGGCTTGATGATGACGAGCGTGGTTTCGCTCACTGCGGGTTACCTCCCTGCCGGTGGGCCTCGATCCTCTTCCCGAGGATGACACACGTCGCCCAGATCAAAGCGAAGATGATACCCATGGCGTACATCCAGGGCGTCAGGACGCCCAAACCGACGAGGACGACCTGGGCCGCCCAGCCGAGCAGGTAACCCCAGCGCTTCCGCAGGCCTGCGATCCCCGCGATGCACAGCACCGTCGCGACGGCGCTCCACACGGCGGCGACGGTCAGGTCGATGCCGGAGACCTGGATCATGCCGATGTAGGCCAGCCACACGATGATGACCTCGAACAGCAGCACGGACATGGCCGCGCTGCGCATCGGGTTGTCGGGCGCGAGCGTCACTTCTTGTCCCCCGCCTTCAGCAGGTCCCGCGCCTCACCCGCGGCGATGACGGAGCCGGCGACCAGCACACCCGCCTGCGCGCTGGCGGTGTCGGCCAGCATCACGGCCAGGTCCAGCGCCTCACGCATGGTGGCGGCGCGGTGCACCTTGCTCGTCTCCCACACCGTCTCGGCGACTGCGGCGAGGTCGTCGACGGGCCGGGCGCGCGTCGTCGAGGACACTGCCGTGATGACCACCTGGTCCATCTTCTCCGCGAAGATCTCCAGGACCTCCTCGGCGTTCTTGTCCTGCATCATCGCCACCACGCCGATGGTGGGCGCGAAGTCGAAGCTCTCCTCCACCGCGTCGATGGTGGCGCGCGCGGCCTGCGTGTTGTGCGCGGTGTCGATGACGATGGGCGGCGAGGTGCGCGCCAGCTCGAGCCGTGCCGGGGCCTCCACTGCGCCCAGTCCCTCGACGATGATCTCGGGGTTGAGCGGCTTGCCACCCAGGAAGGCCTCGACCGCGGCGACGGCGAGGGCAGCGTTGCGCGCCATGTGTTCGCCGTACAGCGGGAGGAAGACGTCGCCGACGGGCCCGCCGGTGGTGTCGATGCGCAACAGCTGACCGCCCACGGCGAGGCCGCGCTCGAGTAGTCCGAAATCGGGGCCCTCGGCCTTGATCGGGACACCGGCCTCGACGGCGGCCTGCAGCAGCACCTTCGCTGCCTCGGGATCCTGGCCTGCGAACACCGCGGTGCCGCCAGGCTTGATGATGCCGGCCTTCTCGCCGGCGATCTCGGTGAGCGTGTGGCCGAGGATGTGCATGTGGTCCATGCCGATGGGGGTCACGACGGCGACCTGGGCATCGGCCACCGAGGTGGCGTCCCAACGACCCCCGAGGCCAACCTCCATCACGGCGACGTCCACCGGCGCGTCCGCGAACGCGGCGTAGGCCATGCCGGTGATGACCTCGAAGAACGTCATGGCGACGCCGTCGTGGGCCTGCTCGTCGACCATCGCGACGTAGGGCTCGATGTCGGCCCACACCTCGTCGAACCGCTCCTCGCTGATGGGCTCGCCGTCGATGACGATGCGCTCGCGCACGTCAGACAGGTGCGGGCTGGCGAACCGGCCTGTCCGCAGGCCGGCCGACCGCAGCAGCGTCTCGATCATGATGGCGGTGCTGCCCTTGCCGTTGGTGCCGGCCACCTGGATCACCGGATAGGCGCGCTGGGGTTCGCCGAGGAGGTCCATCAGCGCTGCCACCCGGCTGAGGCTGGGCGCCACCCGATGCTCGGGCCAGCGGCTGGTCAGCGCCTTCGTCAACGCGGCGTGTGTGGTTTCAGTCATGGTGGGGCCAGCGTACTCGGCCACGCGTGAACGCACAGGATCCTCACAGGTGTAGTCGCTGTTTCAACTACCGCGCGATGGTTATCATTGCTGCGACGTGAGCGTGCACGCGACGGTGCCCGCAGTACAGGAACCCGAATGGAGCACCCCATGGCCAACAACTCGAACCTCAGCAAGCGCGCAGCGCTGCGCCAGGCGCAGGAGATGGAGGAGCGCAACAAGCGCAACAAGCGCGTGATGATGGTCGGCCTCGGCCTGGCCGCGCTCGTGGTGGTCGTCGTGCTCGCGATCGTGATCGTCCAAGCCGTCGGCAACCGCACCTCCGTCGCCGAGAACCAGCTGACGCCGACGGGCGCCACGGAGTCCAACGGCATCCTGATGTCGGACAAGGCCCCCACCGAGGACAAGCCCCACCTGATCATCTGGGAGGACTTCCAGTGCCCCTCGTGCGCCAACGCGCACGCCACGCTGGGCCCCATCGTCGAGCAGCTCGTGGCCGACGACTCCATCACCACCGAGATCCGCACCGCCACCTTCCTGGACCGCGGCCGTGAGGACGGCCCGTCGTTCCGCACCGCAGTGGCCGCCGCCGCCGCGAAGGAGGTCGGCAAGTACGACGATTTCCACCGCGTGATCTTCGGCTTCCAGGACACCGGCTACACCGACCAGGTGCTCCGCAACGACGTGCCCGAGGCGGCCGGCATCACCGGCGACGCGCTGACCCGCTACACCGAGCTGTACAACAGCCGCTCCTTCAAGGACTGGGTCGACACCTCCGCCCAGCGGTTCGCCGACGACGGCGTCGACGCCACCCCGGCCTACGTCGTCTCGGGCCAGCGCCTCGACCTGGGCACCGTGGAGCCGACCGCCGACGGCCTGCTCTCCGCGATCAACGCGGCCTGGGAAGAGGGCGGCAAGAAGATCGACGAGAAGCCGGAGCCCTACCAGGGCTGATCCCCCGCAGGAACCCTTTGCGGCCGCCGTCTCGCCAGATCGAGGCGGCGGCCGAACCTCGCTAAGATTCGACGCATGACTGACACCACCGCGTCCGATCACGCCCTGCCCGAGAAGCCCGTCCTCGAAGGACTGGAGGCCAAGTGGGGCAAGGTATGGGACGACGAGGGGACCTACGCCTTCCGTCGCCCGTCCTCGCGCGACGCGGTGTTCAGCATCGACACTCCCCCGCCGACCGTGTCCGGCTCGCTGCACGTTGGCCACGTGTTCAGCTACACGCACACCGACACGGTGGCCCGCTACCAGCGCATGCGCGGCAAGGAAGTGTTCTACCCGATGGGCTGGGACGACAACGGCCTGCCCACCGAACGCCGCGTGCAGAACTACTACGGCGTGCGCTGCGACCCGTCGCTGCCGTACGACCCGGACTTCCAGCCGCCGGCGAAGCCGGACCCGAAGCGCCAGGTCGCGATCAGCCGCCGCAACTTCATCGAGCTGTGCGAGGAACTGACGCACGTCGACGAGCAGGCGTTCGAGAACCTGTGGAAGCAGCTGGGCCTCTCCGTGGACTGGAACACGCTCTACACCACCATCTCGCCGGCGGCCCAGTCGATCGCCCAGCGTGCGTTCCTGCGCAACCACGCGCGCGGCGAGGCCTACCTCGACCATGCGCCCACGCTGTGGGACGTGACGTTCCAGACCGCCGTCGCGCAGGCGGAGCTCGAGGCCCGCGAGTACCCGGGCCACTACCACCGGGTCGCATTCCACAAGCCCGACGGCGAGCCGGTCTGGATCGAGACGACCCGCCCCGAGCTGATCGTGTCGGTGTGCGCCCTCATCGCCCATCCTGACGACGAGCGGTACCAGGACCTGTTCGGCACGACGGTGACCTCGCCCATCTTCGGCGTGGAGATCCCCGTGCTGGCGCACCCGGCGGCAGAGCCCGACAAGGGCGCCGGCATCGCCATGTGCTGTACGTTCGGCGACCTGACCGACGTCCAGTGGTGGCGCGAACTCGACCTGCCCACCCGCACCGTCATCGGGCGCGACGGCCGGTTCCAGACCGAGACGCCCGAGTGGATCGTCAACACCGAGGCCTACGAGACGCTGGCCGGCAAGACGGCGTTCTCCGCGCGCGAGGCCACCGTCGCCCAGTTGCGCGACTCGGGTGACATGGTCGACGACCCGAAGCCCACCACCCGCATGGCGAACTTCTACGAGAAGGGCGACAAGCCGCTCGAGATCGTGGCCACCCGCCAGTGGTACATCACCAACGGCGGTCGCGACGAGGACCTCAAGGGCGCCCTGCTGCAGCGCGGCAAGGACCTCGAGTGGACTCCGGAGCACATGTCGCACCGCTACGAGAACTGGGTCTCCGGCCTCAACGGCGACTGGCTGATCTCCCGCCAGCGCTTCTTCGGCGTGCCGTTCCCGGTCTGGTACCAGTTGGACGCCGACGGCGAGCCCATCTACGACACCCCGATCGTCGCCGACGAGGCCTCGCTGCCCGTCGACCCCATGACCGACGCCCCGGCCGGCTACTCCGAGGAGCAGCGCAACCAGCCCGGCGGCTTCATGGCGGACCCCGACGTGATGGACACGTGGGCCACGTCGTCGCTCACCCCGCACCTGGCCACCGGCTGGGAGCGCGACGAGGAACTGTTCAACCTCACGTTCCCGATGGACATGGCGCCGCAGGCCCACGACATCATCCGCACCTGGCTGTTCAGCCGCGTGGTGCGCGCGCACTTCGAGAACGGCACGCTGCCGTGGAAGCGCGCCACCATCTCCGGGTTCGTGGTGGACCCTGACCGCAAGAAGATGTCGAAGTCGAAGGGCAACGTGATCGTGCCCACCGACATCCTCGACAAGTACGGCTCCGACGCGGTGCGCTGGCGCGCCGCCATGGCGCGCCCCGGCCAGGACTCGCCGTTCGACGAGACGCAGATGAAGGTCGGCCGTCGCCTCGCGATGAAGATCCTCAACGCCGGCAAGTTCGTGCTGTCCATGCAGGACGCACCCGCGTCGCTCGAGGCCGTCACGAACCCGGTGGACAAGGCGCTGCTGCAGGGCCTGGCGACCGTCGTGGACAAGGCGACGACGGAGTTCGAGGAGTTCGACTACACCGGCGCCCTCGAGGCCACCGAGACCTTCTTCTGGTCCTTCTGCGACGACTACCTCGAGCTCGTGAAGGAGCGCGCCTACAGCGGCCCCGCCGCAGAGAAGGCCTCCGCCCAGGCCGCGCTCGCCATCGCGCTGAGCGTGCAGCTGCGCCTGTTCGCGCCGTTCCTGCCGTTCGTGGCCGAAGAGGTCTGGCGCTGGACCAACGAGGAGTCGGTGCACCGCTCCGCGTGGCCGGCCACGGACGAGCTTGCCGTCGACGGCGACGCCACCCTGCTGGCAGACGTCGCGGAGGCGCTCATCGCGATCCGCGGCGCGAAGTCGAACGCCAAGGTGTCCATGCGCGCCGAGGTGGTGAAGGCCACCTTCCACGGCCCGGCGGCCGCGCTGGAGCGCCTCAAGGCCATCGAGCCCGACCTGCGCGCCGTCGGCCGCCTGGCAGGCGATGTCGAGTGGGCCGAGGGCGGCGAGCACATCGTCGCGGACGTCGAGCTGGCCGAGGCCAACTGAGCCGACTCGGCACCGCCGCCGTGATCTAGAACCGCGGCGGCGGGAAGGCCGGCGCAGTGGCGGCGGGCCTGCCGTTCAGCCGGCTGAGCGCCTCGTCGACGGCGGCGTCCAATTGCTTGTCCGCGCCGGACTCCCAGTCCGCCGGGCCCATCTCCACCTCGATGTCGGGATCGGCCCCGTGGTTCTCCAGCCCGAAGCCGTGCTTGTCGAACGCGATCCAGTACCGCGGCTGCGTCACCTCGGTGCCGTCGACCAGCGTGAACCGGCCGTCGATCCCGATGACGCCACCCCAGCTGCGCTCCCCGACCACGGGGCCGAGTGCGAGGTTCTGGGCGGCGGCGGTGACGATGTCGCCGTCAGAACCGGCGAAGCGGTTGGTGACGAACACCACCGGCCCGCGGGCCGCCTGGCTCGGGTAGGTGGTGGCACCCGCATGGTGGCGGGCGCCAACCCAGCCGATCGCGCGGCGCGACAGCCGCTCGATGACCAACTCGGAGGTGTGGCCGCCGCCGTTGAACCGCACGTCGACGACCACGCCGTCGCAGGCCATCGCGGCGTCGATGAGGCGGTGGAACTCGGCCCAGCCCCGGGCCACCATGTCGGGCACGTGGACGTAGCCGATCCGGCCGCCGGAGCGCTGCCGCACGTACTCCACCCGGCTGGCGACCCACTGGTGGTAGCGCAGCGGCGACTCGCTGCTGATCGGCACGACGGCGACCCGGCGCTTCTGCCTGCCCCGCGCCAGCGTCAGCTCGACCACCTTGTCCGACGCCCCCTGCAGCAGGGCGCCGATGTGCGGCGCGTCCGCGGTGGGGCGGCCGTCGACCGCCACGATGACGTCGCCCGGCTCGGCGGCGACTCCGGCCGCGCGCAGCGGCGACCGCGCCGTCGGGTCCGAGGTCTCGCCGGGCAGGATGGAGTCGATGACCACCTCGCCCTTGGCGTTGCGCGTGAACGTGGCGCCGAGGTAGCCGACGGACGGGCCGTCGTCGTCGGGCGGTGAGACGTAGGCGTGCGACGTGTTGAGCTCGCCCACGGTCTCCCAGAGCACGTCGAGGAGGTCGTCGTGCGTCGCGATGTCGTCCAGCAGCGGGCGGTAGCGGGCGACGGCGGCGTCCCAGTCGGTGCCGTCGAAGTCGGCGCGCCAGAAGTGGTCACGCATGAGGCGGGCGTTCTCCTCGAACATCTGGCGCCACTCGGCGCGCTGGTACACCTCGCGGCGGAGGCGCCCCAGGTCGACGGCGATCCTGGCCTCGTCGTCGTCTCCGGGGGCCTGCTCGGCTCCCTGCACCCAGATCTCGTCGCCATTGCGCACGACGAGCCGCTCGCCGTCGCCGCTGACGCCAGCGCCGTCGCAGCCCTCCACCACCGTCGAGACCTTGCGGGTCTTCAGCGAGAAGTGCTCGATGACGTCCTTGACCTCGCCCTCGACCCCAGCCCGTAGGGCGCCCAGTTCGCCGAGGGAGCGCAGCGACTGCCACACGAAGCCGGTCTTCGTGGCCTGGAGGTGCACGTAGCGCCCGGACGGCACCGGGAACGGCACCATCCGGTCCTCGACGCCTGCGGTGTCGAAGACCATCGCGGGCGGCTCGGAGTCCTTGTCCTGGCTCTCGATCTTGCCCTGGGCGTCGTCGCCGCCCTTGTCGTCAGCCTTGTCGTCGTCCTTGTCGTCCTCGTCCGCCTCGCTGATGGCCCAGCCGTCCGGCGAGGGCCCGAACGGAGCAGGTTCGGAGGCGCTGAGCGGCACGAGCCATGGGCGGACGGTGTTGGTGAACGAGAGGTCGAACGTGAGCTCGTCGTAGGTGGGGTCGATCGTGCGGCTCGACAGGAACGCCAGGTACTTCCCGTCGTCGGTGAAGACCGGCGAGAAGTCGTTGAACTGTCCGCGGGTGAGCGTGAAGGCGTGCTTCTCGGTCAGGTCGTAGCCCACGAGCTGGCCGAGCATGCCCTCCTGCGCGATGGCGTTGCGCCACACCACGTAGCGGCCGTCAGGTGACCATGCGAAGCCGGACGGTTCGCCGACGGTGGAGCGGCCGATTTCCTTGACCGACCCGCGCGCGACGTCGACGAGGTGGACCGTGCCGTCGTGGCTGCCGACGGCGATGCGGGTGCCCTGCCGGTTCGCCTCCAGCGTCATGACCCGCCCCAGGCGGCCGGCGGCGATGCGCTTGGGCCGGTCCCCTCCCTCGATGAGCCGGAGCTCCAGGGAGTCCTCACCCTCGGCGTCGGTGACCCAGACGGCCTTGCCGGCCTTGTGGTCGAGGAAGCGCGGCTCCCGGATCCGCACGCCGGCGGTGTCCGCCAGTGCACGGGCGGGACCGCCGCGGTGCGTCAGGTAGTAGGCCGCGCCTCGCCACTCGAGCAGCGAGCCGTCGCCGCCGTGGTCGGGCACGAGGGACTCCAGCCGCTCGGTGGGGTGCACCGGGAGGGGCGGCGGCGCCCCGATGCCGGTGGTCAGCTCGATCAGTTGCGGCTCGGCCTTGAGGCTGGCGAGGTGGAAGAGCTGGCCGCGGGAGTGGTAGACCACGCCCTGTCCGTCGCTGGTGGCGTCGCGGACGTAGCCGTCGGCGACGGTGTGCGACGTGTGGTTGCGCAGGTCGCGGCCCTCCTTGCTGACCGACCACACCTGCGCCTGCACGCCCGGCGCGTCGCCGAGGTCGGAGGTGAACGCCAAGCGGTTGCCCACCCACGTGGGGTGGTGGAGGCCGGCCTCGACCTCGGGCAGGATGCGTGTCCACTGCCCCTTGCCGTCGCCGATGTGGATCTGGGCGGCCATGCCGCCGCGGTAGCGCTTCCAGCCGGACGGGTCGCGATGGTTGACCGAGGCCACGGCGACCCGGCCGCTGCTGTGCACGGCCGCCGACGTCGCCGCGCCCCAGGGCAGCCGCTTGAGGTCGCCCTCGAGCGACAGGGAGTACAGATAGGTGTCCACGCGGTGGAGGCCCTCGTGGTCGGAGCTGAGGAGGACATGCCCGTCGTCCAGCCAGCCGGACACGGCGAGGCGGCGCGTGCCCAGCCACGTCAGGCGCCGCGTGCCGCCGTCGAGTTCCACGACGTAGGCGTCCCAGCGGCCGTGCGTGGTGGCGGTGTAGGCCACCTTCGAGCCGTCGGGCGAGAACCGCGGGTTGCGCGGTGTGGACTCGCCGACGGTGATGCGCGCAGCGCGCCCACCGGCCAGGGGGCCCAGCCACAGGTCGTCATCTGCGACGAAGACGACCTGGTCCTGGTGGAGGTGCGGGAAACGTCGATAACCTCGGGTCACCCGTCCCACCTTACTGGCCGGACGGAGTGCGGAGGCGCCGCCTCAGCGGCTGGTCATGCAGGCCAGTGGGATCAGGCGGAGAGGTCGCGGCGACGCGCGACCTTGGCGCGCGGCACGAGCGTGGGGGCCTCCTGACCGAGGACCGATTCCTTGGTCACGATGACCTGCGCCACGTCCTCGTCGGACGGCACGTCGAACATGACGTCGAGGAGCAACTCCTCGAGGATGGCCCGGAGGCCACGCGCGCCGGTGCCGCGCTCCAGCGCGAGGCCGGCGACGGCGGCGATGGCGCCGTCCTCGAAGTCGAGTTGCACGCCGTCGAGCTCGAACAGCTTCTGGAACTGACGCACCAGGGCGTTCTTGGGCTCCACGAGGATGCGGGTCAGCGCGTCTTCGTCGAGCGGCGAGACGGTGGTCAGCATCGGCAGGCGGCCGATGAACTCGGGGATGAGGCCGAACTTGTGCAGGTCTTCGGGGCGCACCTGCGAGAACGGGTCAACCTCTGGGGTGCGGGCCTCGGCCTTGTTGTTGAACCCGAGCGGGCGACGGCCGACGCGCTGGTTGATGATCTCGTCGAGCCCCGCGAAGGCGCCTCCGACGATGAACAGCACCTTGGTGGTGTCGATCTGCAGGAAGTCCTGGTGCGGGTGCTTGCGGCCGCCCTGCGGCGGGACGGCGGCGACGGTGCCCTCGAGGATCTTCAGCAGCGCCTGCTGGACGCCCTCGCCCGAGACGTCGCGCGTGATCGAGGGGTTCTCCGACTTGCGGGCGACCTTGTCGATCTCGTCGATGTAGATGATGCCGGTCTCGGCCTTGGCGATGTCGAAGTCTGCGGCCTGGATGAGCTTGAGGAGGATATTCTCGACGTCCTCACCGACGTAGCCGGCCTCCGTCAGCGCCGTGGCATCCGCCATCGCGAACGGGACGTTCAGCATGCGGGCCAGCGTCTGGGCCAAGTAGGTCTTGCCGCAGCCGGTGGGGCCGATCAGCAGGATGTTGGACTTGCCGACCTCGACGTCGTCGGAGTCTGCGCGGCGGCCACGGCTGCCGTGCTCGGCCTGGATGCGCTTGTAGTGGTTGTAGACCGCCACCGACAGCGTCTTCTTGGCGCCGTCCTGGCCGATGACGTAAGTGTCGAGGAAGTCGCGGATCTCACGCGGCTTCGGGAGTTCCTTCACCAGGCCCGTCTCGGGGGCGTCGGGGAACTCCTCCTCGATGATCTCGTTGCACAGCCCGATGCACTCGTCGCAGATGTAGACGCCTGGGCCGGCGATCAACTTCTTCACCTGCTTCTGCGTCTTCCCACAGAAATTGCACTTGAACAGGTCGCCGGATTCACCGATGCGTGCCACGACGTCCACCTCCCGCCAACAGTTCCAAGATTGTGTGCCTGTGTCCTCACCACACTACCCGCGATGGGGTGCGGCGAAGGGACGAACCGCCGGGCGGCCCGGGGGCAACTGCCCGGGCGCCCGGCGGGGTCGTCAGGGTGGGTCAGAGACCCTTCAGCGACGGCAGGATGTCGTCGATGATGCCGTACTCGATCGCCTCGTTGGCGGTGAGGTACTTGTCGCGCTCGATGTCCTTGCTGACCTTCGAGACCTCCTGGCCGGTGTCCCCGGCGAGCATCTCCTCCATCAGGGAGCGGATGCGCAGAATCTCGCGGGCCTGGATCTCCAGGTCGGAGGACTGGCCGTAGCCGCCCTCGGTGGCCGGCTGGTGGATGAGGATGCGCGAGTTGGGCAGCGCCAGGCGCTTGCCCTTCGTGCCGGCGGCGAGGATCACGGCGGCGGCCGAGGCGGCTTGGCCGAGGCACACCGTCTGGATGTCCGGCTTGATGTAGCGCATCGTGTCGTAGATGGCGGTCAGCGCGGTGAACGAGCCGCCGGGCGAGTTGATGTAGATCGAGATGTCACGCTCGGGGTCCATCGACTGCAGCACGAGCAACTGCGCCATGACCGCGTTGGCCACATCGTCGTTGATGGGGGTACCGAGGAAGATGATGCGGTCCTCGAAGAGCTTGGTGTACGGATCCACGCGACGGATGCCGTAGCTGGTGCGCTCCTCCCACTGCGGGATGAAGTAGTTCATGTCGGGACCGACGGGGGCCGTGCCCTGCGGCAGCGCGTTCATGTTGATCATTGGTTGGGAGCCTCCGACTGGATCTGGGACGCACGCTCGTAGACGTGGTCGATGAAGCCGTACTCCAACGCCTGCTCGGCGGTGAACCAGCGGTCACGGTCTGAATCGGCCTCGATCTGCTCGATGCTCTGCCCCGTGTGCTGGGCGATGAGGTTGGCCATGGTCTTCTTGATGTGCAGCGACTGCTCCGCCTGGATGCGGATGTCCGACGCCGTGCCGCCGAGGCCACCCGACGGCTGGTGCATCATGATGCGGCTGTGCGGCAGCGCGAAGCGCTTGCCGGGGGTACCCGCCGAGAGGAGGAACTGCCCCATGGACGCCGCCAGGCCCATCGCGACGGTGGCCACGTCGTTGCTGATCCACTGCATGGTGTCGAAGATCGCCATGCCGGAATCCACCGACCCGCCGGGCGAGTTGATGTAGAGGTAGATGTCCTTGTGGGGGTCCTCCGCGTTGAGCAGCAGCATCTGCGCGCAGATCGCGTTGGCGTTCTCGTCGCGCACCTCGGAGCCGAGGAAGATGATGCGGTTGGCCAGCAACGAGGAGTACACGTTGTCTGTCATGCCGAGGCCTGAGCCCGCGGGCCCGGCCATCCGGATCGGATCGTTTGGAGTCTGAGTCACATCAATAACCTACCGGGTGATTCCGACAACCGAAGCGAAGCGGCGCCTGTTCGCGCACAGCGTGCGCCGTGCGCTCAGACACGGGCGTGCGGGTCGACCTCCGGGCCTGCCGAGATGAGCGCGTCGGGGGCATGGGTGCAACGACGAGCGCCGCCGGCCCTCGCGGGTCCGGCGGCGCTCCGTGGGCGTCTGCGGCGGGTGCCTTACTCGGCGGCCTCGTCGGCGGCGGCCTCGTCGTCGGCGTCCTTGGCCAGGCCGGTGTCGACGGGGTTGCCTTCGGAGTCCTTCACCGTCGCGGCGGCGCAGATCTCAGCCAGGGCCTTGCCGCGACGGATCTCGTTCATCCACTCGGGCATGTGGTTGTGCTCCATCATGTGGTTGATCTCGTCCTGCGGCGTGGTGCCGGACTGCTGGGCCTTGCGGAAGATCAGCTCGGTGAGCTCCTGCTGCGACACGTCGATCGAGTTGGCCTCGGCGTAGACGTCGAGCACGATCTGGGCGCGCAGGGCGTCGGTGGCGCGCTTGTCCATCTCGGCCCAGAAGTCCTCGACCGTCTCGGCTTCTTCCTCCTCGGTCTGCTCGAGGTACTGCTCGACGGTCAGGCCGCCGCGGGCGAGCTGACGCTCGATGTCGGCGCGGCGGGCCTCGAGTTCCTTCTTGAGGACGTTCTCGGGCAGTTCGAAGTCGACCTTCTCCAGGACGGCCTCGAGGACCTTGTCGCGGGCGTCGGCGATCTGGTCGGCGAGGACCTGCTGGTCGGCACCGGCGCGGAGGTCCTGCTTCATCTCGTCGACGGTGTCGAACTCCGAGATGAGCTGGGCGAAGTCGTCGTCGACCTCGGGCAGTTCCTGCTCCGAGACGGTCACGACGGTGACCTCGATGTCTGCCTCCTCGCCACGGTTGCTGCCGCCCACGAGGGTGGAGGTGAAGGTCTTGGACTCGCCGGCCTTGAGGCCGGTGACGGCCTCGTCGAGACCGTCGAGCATGCCCTGGTCGTCGCCGACGACGTAGGAGATGCCCTCGGCGGTGGCGTCGTCGAGCTCCTCGCCGTCCTTGGTGGCCTTCAGGTTGATGGTGAGCAGGTCGCCCTTGGCGGCGGCGCGCTCCACCTCGGTGGTCGTGGCGAAGCGCTTGCGGAGGAGCTCGATGCGCTCTTCGACGAGTTCGTCGACGGAGGATGCGCCCTCGACGGTGGCCTCGATGGTGTTGAAGTCCGGCAGCTCCACCTCGGGGCGGATCTCCACCTCTGCGGTGTACTCCACCACGTCCTTGTCTTCGAGCTTGGTGATGTCCACCTCGGGCTGCGCCATGGGGTAGATCTTGTGCTCGTCGATGGCCTGGTTGTAGGTGTCCGGGATGGCCTCGTTGATGGCCTCCTGCAGGACCATGCCGCGGCCGAACCGCTGGTCGATGACCGTGTTGGGCACCTTCCCCTTACGGAAGCCGGGGATCGTCACCTGCTCGGCGATCTCCTTGTAAGCCTTGTCAAGGTAGGGCTTGAGATCAGCGAAGGGGATCTCGACGGTGAGCTTTACCCGGGTGGGCTTCAGCTTCTCAACGGTGCTGGGCACGAGTGGACTCCTGAGGTGTCAATTTTCGAATCGCGCGTCAGTCTATCGGTCGATGCTCCGGCCACCAACACGCGGGCTCCCGCGCCCGGCTAAAGTCGGGGCCGTGAGCGAGCTGACCAGCAACGTGACCGACACCGCCCTCATTTTCGAGGGCGGCGGCATGCGCGCATCGTTCTCCTCAGGGGTTGTGAGCGTCCTGTTGGAGGCCGGGATCCACGCAGACTGGGTGGGCGGGATCTCCGCCGGTTCGAGTTGCGTGGCCAACTACCTCTCGCGGGACGCCCCGCGTGCAGAGAAATCCTTCGTCGACTTCGCGGCCGAGCCCGAGTTCGGCAACTGGCGCACCTGGCTGCAGGGCAAGGGCATGTTCAATGCCGAATGGATCTATGAACGAACCTCCCTCCCCCATCAGGCGCTCCCCTATGACTGGGAGACGTTCCAGGGGAACCCGGCGCGCGTGGCGATCGGGGCGATGCGCTGCCACGACGGCGAGATGGTCTACTGGGGTCGCGAGGACATCCATCGCATGTATGACCTGATGAAGCGTGTCCGCGCCTCGTCGACGATGCCGTTCTTCATGCCGTTGGCCACCGTCGACGGCGAGGTCTACTGCGACGGCGCGCTCGGCCCCACCGGAGGGTTCGCCCTGGATGCTGCCAAGGCGGCCGGCTTCGAGAAGTTCCTCGTCGTCATGACCCGCACCCGCGGGTACCGCAAGCCGCCGGCCCGGTTCCCCCACGGCTACCGCCGGCTGTTCCGCCAGTATCCGTCCATCGCCCACGGAGTGCTGGAGCGGCCCGCCAACTACAACCGCACCCTCGGGGAATTGTTCGAGCTCGAACGGCAGGGGCGCGCCTACCTGGTGTTCCCGGAGCGGATGCCGATCAGTAACTCCGAGCGTCGGGTCCCGGTGTTGCGCTCAGTCCTCCACGCGGCCCGGGAACAGACCCACCGCGAACTGGACGCCATCCGGGACTTCCTGGGCCTGGAGGGCGCCGGAGACGGTGGCCGATGAGCAGGTTTCCAGGCTTGGTCAGATCGCTGATACACTCGTCTGCGGTTCTGCGGATGTAGCTCAATGGTAGAGCCCTAGTCTTCCAAACTAGCTACGCGGGTTCGATTCCCGTCATCCGCTCGATGCAGAGATCCACCTGGCCGGAAGCTTCCGGCTAGGTGCTTCCCTGTTCACGGGGCGTAGCGTAGTGGCTAGCGCGCCTGCTTTGGGAGCAGGAGACCGCAGGTTCGAGTCCTGTCGCCCCGACCATTTTCGTACTGTCGCCCTGACCTGGGGTTTAGGCTCAACGACAAGGCCTTTTGCCAAAAAGTGTTGGGGACAGGAGAGGTCACAAATACCCTCCAGGGGACATAGATTGCCCCAACTTTGCCCCAAAATTCCGAATTTGGGGCAATCGAAACCCCTAGTCAGCGCGGTACGCTGGAGACGCGCGATCCGGAGTTCTTGGAGGGGTCTCATGGCACACAAGCGCAGGCTGTTCGGGAGCATCGAACGTCGACCAGGCGGCTACAGGGCCCGGTACGTCGGTGTCGATGGGAGGCGCTACGACGCGCCGCATCTCTTCCTGACAAGGATCGACGCGGAAGGCTGGCTGAGCGAGGTCCATCGCGAAGTCCTGCAGGGCACATGGCGGCCACCCCAGAGGGACACCGGCCAGGGCTCCGAACTCGAGTTCCTGTCGGGCTTCGCCCGCCGCTGCATCGCCGAGCGCGATCTCACCCCGCGAACGCGCGAGGAGTACGAGAAGCTGCTCGAGAACCTGATCCTGCCGACGCTGGGCGACGTCCAGCTGCGCTTTCTCGAGCCGGACAGGATCCGGCGCTGGTACTCCACCGTCCTCACGGACGACAAGCCGACGCAGCGCAAGCACTCCTACTCGCTGCTCCGCTCGATCCTGCGCGAGGCGGAGGAAGAGGGGCTCATCGAACGGAACCCCTGCCGGATCCGCAACGCCGGTCGCGTCCGCCGCACGCGCGACATCGAGCCCGCCTCGCCGGTCGAGCTGAACCGGCTCCTCGACCTCCCCGCTCGTCAGGGGCTTCCGGTGCTCCTGGCCGGATGGTGCGGACTGCGCGCGGGGGAGGTGCGCGGGCTCCGCCGCCGCGACCTGGACCTCTCCGAGGGGGTCGTCCACGTGCGGCAGGCCATCACCCGGACGAAGGGCGAGGTGCACATCGGGCCCCCCAAGACCACCGCCGGCATCCGTGACGTCGGAATCCCGCCCCACCTTCTCCCACACCTGGCGAAGTACGTGGCCAAGCTGCCCGTCGCGGGACGTGACGGGTTCCTCTTCCCCGGCCAGGACGGCGTCTCGCCGATGTCGGAGAAGGCCCTGCGCTACGCCTACGACCAGGCCCGGAAGGTCACGGGGCGCGAGGATCTCACGTTCCACGACCTGCGTCACAGCGCCGCTTCGCTCGCCGGCATGACCGGGGCCACCACCGCCGAACTCAAGTCGATGATGGGCCACGCGACAGCAGGCATGGTCGAGCGCTACCAGCACGCGAACAGAGCATCCCGTGCCCGCCTGGCCGAGAACATGAGCAAACTCGCCGACCAGTAGATCCACGCCCTCCCTCAAGCCAGGCCCGCGGAGACCGGACGCCGGCTGACAGGGTCCGAAAGTCGCTGACGCGGGATCGCCTCCTCCGCCGGGTTACTAGAGATGCACCCGCTTCGCGCCTCAGCCGATGAGACGCGCAGGATCCCCGGGAGCATCAGCGCCTCAGGGCACCGATCAGCACTTCCGTGCTCGGAAAGGAGCGGTCGCCATGCCTGCCACCCAGCGTCACCCCCGTGAGCTCGTGTCCCCCCGTTACCTTCTAGGTAGCCCCGATGGTCGGGGTTCTGGTCACCAGGCCCGGCATGACTTACTGCCCCTGT